>DASWZM010000304.1:0-6836 GCA_036404455.1 Occallatibacter sp.
GCGGCAAGCGCGAACTGCGGCCGGGGAGCGTCAGGAGGGTCTGCGGCGGCGGTAATGATCGGGCCGGAGCCTGCTTCCTGCGTAAAAAGCGGACATGGCAATGCCAGGAGGGCAATGCAAGTGAAAAAGGCTACAGAAACAGGACGAGAGGCCAAACGCATCCATTCACCAGTTGTGGAGTCGGCGCCCGGCTGGCTGGTCCGCCTGGAAAGGCGAATCGAAACGGATGGGGCCGGACCGAGCCCACTGGGCTGCCTTGAGGTAAATCACCCCATGGCGCAGGTTGCGTAGAGCGCGTCCAGCGGGGCTACGATTCATTGCGGGTACACGATTCCCTCCTGTTAGACGCAATTGGACGCTCCGCGGACACAGGGATTTGCGGCGGGCAGCCCTGGGCAAACCCAGCGCGGGGCCTGGTTGGACCTCTATTGGGGCAACTGGCGGGTCTTGATCTCCTTCAAAAGCAGCTCGACCTTGTCTTCGCTCTCCAGGGCCTGAAAGCGATCTTCGAGCGTCTCGGGGGCCAGGACTTCGCAAACAGCGTCATTCTCGGCGGCCTTCAGATGGACGCGGCTCTTCATCCGGTCCATGGCGTGGTCCTGGTCGACGCCGACGGCCCGGCGGGCCTTGGTGGCGCGGCCCACGACCTTGGCGCGGCGGTGCTCGGCCACCAGCATGTCGCAGTGAGCGCGGGTCTCGTTCAGCTTCTGGTCCAGCTTGTGGAGGGCCTGGCGCAGATTGTCGGCCTCGTGCTTCTGGTCTTCGGCCTGCTCGGTAAAGCCCTGGACCAACAGGTCGTGGCTCAGGGCGCGTTCCAGGGCAGCGCGGGCCAGGTCGTCGTGGCCCTTCTGCACGGCCAATTCGGCCTTGCGCCGCCAGTCCGCGGCCTGCTCGAGCTGCTCGGTGCGCTTTCTTTCCAGCAGGTGCTGGTCGGCAATGGCGATGGCGACCTGGGTCTTGACCTGGAGCAACTGGTTTTCCATGTCCAGGACGATTTGTTTCAACAGCCGCTCGGGATCCTCGGCCTTTTCCATCAGGTCGTTGAGATTCGCGCGGAGCAAGGTGCTTACTCTCTCCAGCAGTGCCATGGGGTTCTCCTCTTCTTCAGCTTCTAGCTGCTAGCCTCTAGCTTCTAGCTCTTTGTGCTGGCTGCCAGCAGTTGTGTTTTCTCGTTGATGTGGCGGGTTCATTCACGACCCGGCTTCCTGGCTTCCAGCCTCAAGCTCCCACCCGACAGGCTAGGAGCTAGAGGCTAGAAGCTAGAAGCTATTTCTCCTCCGGCTCCGGCTTTGTTTTGATGGCCTTGATGTTGGACATGAGTTGCTTGATGTCCATGCCGCTGAGGGCCTCAAAAAGCGCGGGGACCTGGGCGGCGATGCGGGTCATGTCGCCGGTGATCTTGTGGACGCCGGCGGCGTCATCATTGCCGGTGGAGACGATGGTGATCTTGTCCACCTTGGAGAGCGGCTCGGCCATGGCGCGGACGACGTCGGCCATGTTGGTGAGCAGCTTGTCGACCACCGCGGCCTGGTTCCACTCCTGATAGGCTTCGGCCTTGACGCTCATGGCCTTGGCTTCGGCTTCGCCTTTCTGGAAGATGATGCTGGCCTCGGCCTCGCCCTGGGCGCGGATGGCGGATGCGCGGCCCTCGGCTTCGACGGTCAGGCGAGACTTCTCTGCGTTGGCCAGGTTCTCAATGCGCTGGCGCTCGATTTCGGCGGCTTTGAGGACGGTGGCGATAAGCTGCTTTTCGTTGCGCAGGATTTCCGCTTCCTGAACCTTGATCTGGCCCTCCTTTTCGACCTGCTGCACCTTCACCTGCTCGGCGGTGACCTGCTGCAACATGATGTTGGTCTGCAGCTCGTATGCCTTGTCGGCCGTGGCCTGCTGACGGCGGCTCTGCTCGGAGTACTGAGCCTTCTTGATTTCCAAATCGCGCTGGGCTTCGGCCTGACGGGTTTGCGAGGCGGTCTCGGCGATGACCCGCTCCTGGTCGGCCTGGGCTTTGGCTACCGCGGACTCGCGGAGGGCGGTGGCGCGCCGGATCGCGGTGTCGCGCTCGGCCTCGGCCGTGGCCATTTCCGCGTCGCGCTTGATGCGCGCCACGTCGGGGCGGCCCATGTTGGAGATGTACTCGTTCTTGTCGCGGACTTCCTTGATGGTGAAGGAGATGACCTCCAGGCCCATCTTGCTCATGTCTTCCGCGCAGGTGGCGCGCATGCGTTCGCCCACCATCTCCGGCTCCTTGACGATCTGCTCGACAGTCAACTGGCCGATGATGCCGCGCAGGTGGCCTTCCATCACCAGGCGGATGAGGCCCTCGCGCTGGGGCGGCGACTTGGTGAGGAACTGCTCGGCCGCGGTGAGGATGGAGGCCTGGTCGCTGCGCACCTTGATCTGCGCGACTGCCTCGACGGTTACGGCGACGCCCTGCTTGGTGTAGAGATCCTGCTGCGGGGCGACATCGAAGCTCATCAGCTCCAGGCTCAGCTCACGGCAGTTCTCCACCATGGGAAAGATGACTGTGCCGTGACCCTTGATGACGCGGGGACCGCGGAAGCCATAGACAATCAAGGCCTCGTTGGGTCCGGCCTTGCGATACATCCTGGCCAGCAGGCCGAGGATGAAGATCAGCGCCAATATGCCTAGCCCGACAATCAGAATCATGTCATGCGTGTTTTGCATCATTGCGTTCCCGGCCCTTTCGCCCGGGAGGTGAGTGGTGAATGGTTAAGTGCCGCTCAGGGGTCAGAGATCAGAGATTAGGGTTCAGCAAGCAACTCCGATCGCGGATGGCCGACTCCCGATTACTGCTTCGAGCCGGCGTTGCGGCCGGTTTTTGGAAATATCTTGGCCAGGAAGCCCAGCAGAAAGATACCTACCAGGATGGCCATGTCTGCTATCAGCACGGTGGTGTCGGTGGTCATGAGGTCCCGGTCCTTTCAGCCGGGTCAGGGAACAGGGATTAGGGAACAGAAATGCGTGTCCTACGCTCCTATTTGCCAAGGAACCTAGCCGGACCTGTTCCCTATTCCCTGTTCCCTCGTTCCCTGTTCATTGCCTATCTCCGGCAGGTCTTCCCAGCGGCGGACCCAGGCAATCCCCTTTTCGTAGCGGACGACGAAGACCTCTTCCTGTTTCTGAATGGGTATGCCGTCCTCGGAACGCGCCGGGGCCGAGCGAAGCGCGCCGAGTTGTTCATAGACAATTTCTCCGGTTCCGGCGGCGCGGATGGGGGCCGAGACGCGACCCACTACGCCGATGACTGCCGTTTCGTCGGCGGTGAGTTCGCGCTCGTGTGGGAGCAGAACTTTGGTGAGGAAGAAGAAGACGATGGCTCCTCCAGCCACCCCGCAGACCAGGGCCAGCGCAACGACGGCCCCGGCGACCAAGCTGCCCCAGCGGGTGAGCAGGTAGCCGGCGGCGCCAAACCAGCAAAGAAAGATCATGATGGAAAAGGCATTCCACCAGGGGACGGTCGTGGTTCCCTGCACAGATGGCTGGCCGGGCGCGGGGTGCGGCATGTGGGCGGCGTGCGGGAGTCCGTGCGGGGTGTGGGCGACGGTTGGGATGTGGACCGGATGGGGCACATGCGGCGCGTGGATGTGCCAACCGATGTGGCCCATGCCGCCCAGCAGCGAGAGGGCGCTCAAGAGCAGCCCCACGAGAAAACATACGAGATAGAAGGATTCCCAGGTCATTTTTTAGCTCCCTGTTTGCGTGCGCCAGGTTGCCGCGGGTTCAACTGCTTGGGTTGGTGTTGCTGCGCGTTGGGTTCGAGTTTGGGCCGGAGCACTTCAGTCAGGCGCGGCATGAGTCCCGGCGTCTCAAGAATCGCTTCGAGCAGCAGCAGACATTCGCGGGAGTGCTCGTGGCGGGCCAGGGTGAGCAGGGCGGCCATCAGCTCGGGGTCGCGACGGAAGCGCTCGGCGCCCGAGACGAGCCAGAGGTCGAACTTGTCTTCGAGCGAGCGCAGTTCGCTTTGCAACTCGGGGTGGTAGCCCTCGGGGTCGTCGACCAGGTAGCCGGGGTGGACCTTGAAGAATTTGGCCAGAATCTGGCGCGTGGTGTTGGTGAGATGAGGGCGGGCGCCGCTTTCGATCTGCGAGAGGTAGCTCTGGCTGAATTTGGCGCCGGTCTCGGTTTCGATGGCGCGGACCGTCTCCTGCTGGCTGAGGTCGCGATCGAGGCCGCGGAGGCTGCCTTCGACCTCGCGGAGATAGCGGATTTTCTCGCCGAGCTTCATAAGAGCAGCCTTCAGCTTCCAGCCGCTAGCTTCTAGCAATCAATCGGCAGCCGTGCCGATGTTCCTGGACTTGCCTGCAATGGTAGCGCCTTTCGGCTGGCGTCCCATTGCAATATGCAATAGGTATATCGCAATCTGCGATAAATTGCAAGAGGGTTTGGAAAAATATTTTTGCCGGGAATTTTGGTTCGAATTTCTGTGGGGTGGGCGTATAGAGTGGACTTCTCGTCAAGTTTGAAAGGGGAGCGATTCCATGCCCAATCCGGTTGTGCATTTCGAGATTATCGGCGAGAACCAGCAATTGCTGGAAGGCTTTTACAAGGACATCTTCGGCTGGCAGATCACGCCCATGATGGACGGGTATTCGCTGGTCGAGACCGGTTCCGGCATCGGCGGCGGAATCGGCGCCACGGAAGAAGCGCGGCGGCATGTGACGTTTTATGTTGAGGTTGCGGATGTGACGGCGGCACTGGAGCTGATCGAAAGCAAGGGCGGGCAGAAGGCGTTCGGGCCGCATCCGATCCCCGACGGCGGGATCATCGCTGGCTTCACCGATCCCGAGGGAAACCTGGTGGGGCTGGTGCAGCAGCCAGCGAAGCAATAACCCGGCCCTTCACGCCGCAAAGTCGATGAAACCCCTCTGCGGATCGGTGGAGATGAGCTTCACGGTGACCTTGTCGCCAACGTCGAGGCCTTTGCCGCCCTGGACGAGCATTCCGTCCACATGGGGGTCGAGGGTGCGGACGAAGGTGCCGTACTTGTTGACGCCGGTGACGATGGCGGAGAAGCTCTGGCCGATGCGGGGATGGAGGACGACGGCGGCGATGCGCTTCTGCATCTCGCGCTCCACCTTGCGTGCGCCGTCTTCCATCAAGGTGCAATGGACTGCAATTGCGTTGAGATCGTCTTCGGAATAGGGCTGCTGCGTCTTGGCGAGAAACGCCTTCACAAGCCGCTGAGTCACAAGGTCGGGGAAGCGGCGGTTGGGGGCGGTGGAGTGGGTGTAGTCCTGGACGGCGAGGCCGAAGTGGCCGGGCGAGGGCTCGTTGGGCTTGACGAGCACATACTCTCCGGGGCCCATCAGCTTGATGACGGTCAAAGACAGATCCGGGAAGTGGATGGGGTCCTTCTGCTTCTGGGCGAGGAGAAAGTCGTTGAGGGCTTTCGAGTCAGGCTCGGCGGGGAGGGTTGTTCCCAAGCCCTGGGCGACTTCAACGATGCGGTCCCAGCGCTTGGGAGTGCGGACAATGCGGCGGATGGAGGCTACGCCGGCGTTCTCGAAGGTTCGGGCGACGACGCCGTTGGCGGCGACCATGAACTCCTCGATGAGGGATGTGGCGCGGTTCTTCTGGAGGCGGGCGATGTCGATGGCCTGATCAGCCAGCATCACGGGGCGGGTTTCGATGGTTTCGAGATCGAGCGCGCCGTGCTGGAAGCGGCCACCAACCATGCGCTGGGCGGCAGAGTCCTGGAGCTTGAGCTGGGCAGCGAGGTCGGCGCTGGCGGCTACCTTGGCCGGCGCAGGACCGGTACCTTCAAGCCATGCGCCTACGGCGTTGTAGGCCAATTGGGCGCGGTTGCGGACAAGAGCGGCGTAGACCCTGCCGTCGGAGGCGGTGCCGGCCATGTCCACGGAGAACTCGATGACGTGGGCTACGCGGTCTTCGTTTTCATTGAGGGAGGTGATGCCCTCAGAGAGTTCGTTCGGGAGCATGGGGAAGACCTTGACGCCGGTATAGACCGAGGTGGTCTCGCTGCGGGCGTGGGTGTCGATGACCGTGCCCAGGCTGACGCGGGCGTCCACGTCGGCGACGCCGATGAGGACGCGGATGCGGCCATCGGGCAGCGGCTGGGCCCACTCGATCTGGTCCAGATCTTTAGAAGTATCGTTGTCGATGGAGGACCAGAGCAGGCCACTCAGGTCCTGAATGCCGGGGACGGCGGGCGGCTGAGGATGGGTCTGAATGGCGGCTAGTTGGGAATCGGTTCCGGCGGGAAAATCGGGTTGGAAGCCGTGCTCGATCATGGAGGCGTGCGCGGCGGCGACAAGATTGAAGTGCAAAGGCTGGCTGGAATGCATGAGGAATCGGGCTCCTTGGCGGCGAAAGGACAGCCTACCACGCCGGGGCGGCCACGGTTGGCCTGGAGAATCTCCAAGCAAGTTGCCGCAAGAGTCAGCCGGACACTGGGAGCAATCCCTCGGGGGCTGGCCCGCATTTACCACCAGCGGGGAGCTGCGCTCGCCATCTGGAGTGCCAGCCGGGGGCCGTCTCGCAACACCCTGAATTCTGCTACACTGGTCGGAGCGCACTCAAGGGGTCAAACGCGCCAGGCCGCGCCCCAACGATACGCTCCTGCAACCCAAGTTCGGGGAGTGGCTCAGCCTGGTAGAGCACCTGGTTCGGGACCAGGGGGTCGGAGGTTCAAATCCTCTCTCCCCGACCATTAAAATCAATAACTTATAGCCGCTTCCGGGATCACCAAAAACACTGTCAAGGGCGGAGTAAAAGGAGACCACTGGGGCGGAGTAAAAGGGAGCCAGTAGAGGGTTGTGAAGGGGTATTTCGGGGGAGGAGGGGCGCCGGAGCGT
>DASWZM010000305.1:0-6209 GCA_036404455.1 Occallatibacter sp.
CCACTGACGACGCGGAGATTTTTCACCACTCCGTCCTTGCCGATGTTGACCGCCAGAACCACGGAACCGGTGACTTTGTCCTTCTTTGCCTGCACGGGGTAGACCGGCTGCACCTTGTTGACAAGGGTCAGGGAGTCCGCCTTCACGTGCACGCTTGTGGGGGCCGGCTTCTGCGATGGCGGCGCGTTGACATCCATGCGCAGCGCCAGCGCGGAGACACAGGTTGCGATGGCTACCAGGGCGCAGGCTGCGGCAATCGCAAAGCGCCGGATGCCCCTTGCCTCAAGACTTCTCCGGGTTAGATGCATAACTCTCCTCTCAAAAATGTTGGCATCGAGAATCCCGATGGCGTGGAGTATCCTGGGCGCCGCGCGATCCGACAGCATCGACGCCAGCCGCATGAGTGATCGTGCATAACTCTCTCGTCCTCCAACTGCCTCAGCGGCCATCGCGTCGCATACCAGCTCGCGCGTCTCGGCAAGCCGGGCGCGCGTCAGCCATAGCACCGGGTGGTAGGCAACCGGCAGGGAAAGGATTCCGTACACCAGGTTCTTTCCGAAATCCCGTCGCCGCATGTGGGCAAACTCATGCGCGAGCAGCGCATCCAGTTCGTCTGCGCTCAGCTTGTCGAGAAATCCCAGGGGTAGCAGCAGCGTGCTCCGCTCAACTCCCACAGTTGCCGGCCCCGAGATTTCGGCTGAGCTCGCGATTTGCACTTCGCCTCTACCTATGCCGAGGAGACGCCGGAACCTGTCGGTCTTGCGCGCCGTCTCGCTGGTCAATTCCAGGCGCACCGCCCGCCTGCGCAGGCCTTCTGTCTTCCACAAGCCCCATCCCAGCCGTCCGGCAAAGTAGAGCAGCGCGCACTCGTAAGCCGCCGCGGCGCTGGCAAGCACCTGTGCCGAAAGCCAAGGCACCGCCAGCCTGGAAGCTGTGCCGGCCCCTAGAATGATCCGCGTGTGCCCGTCCGCAATACCGGGATTCCGGAACCACACCAACAGCCCCCAGGCCTGTCCCCACAGCTCGTTCAGATGGAGATGGCAGAGCGGCAAGACCGCCTGGAGCATCAGAGCGCTCACCCAAACCCGGTGCTCCATTTGCGGGCCGGCCCGTCGCGCCAAACGCGCCGCGGCCAACGCCGCGCAGAAAACAAGAGGAACCTGCCACAGGGAGTTCAACAGGTAGGCAAGGACCCACGATGCCAGGGCTGATTCCAGGTCTCTCATTGGCCGCCCCCCTCCTCTTGCAGGCGCTTGCTAAGTTCCGCAATCTTCCTGGCGTCGATCTGCCGGCTCTTGATCAGGCTCATGACCAGCTCCTCGCTCGATCCGCCGAACATGCGGTCGACCAGGTCGCGCACAGCATGGCCAGAGGCCCTGGCTTCAGTCACGATGGCGCTGTACTCGTATGCCCGCCCGCGTAGCTTGCGCTTCAGCTTGCCCTTGCGCTCCAGAATGTTCAGCATCGTCTGCACCGTGGTGTAAGCCAGCTGCTGTTCCAGTCCAGCCTGCACCGCGCTCACGTTGCTTGCTCCCTGACGCCAGATCACCTGCATGATCTGCAACTCGAGCTTGGTCAGAGTGTCTTTTTCGCGCTCTCCCATGCACCCATCTCCTAATGAATTAGGAGAATAAGCTGAATTGACGAAGCGTGTCAACTAAAATCTTAGGAGTAGTAGAAAAGAGGGAGATGCGCGGCGGCGAAGCATAGTTGGCAAAGCGTGGGGTGTGGTGAGCTTGTTGGATCCTGTCAGCTCGCCTGACAACTGGCCCCTGCCTCCTCCAAAACTGTCTCAAAACGATACAGCCCGTAACGCCGCAGATTCCCCCCCGCGACCATTGCGAAAAAAGTCTGGCGGCGCGCGGGATATAGTTGAGGCTGGCGACTCTCACGACCTTGCTCAGGCGTGACGACTCAAGGTAGGAACCAATCCCGTCCCCTGATATGGGAGGATGAAGCGCCCGCGGAGTCTCGCTTCCGGCGCGTGCAGCCGGGTGTGCTCCCCGACGGGAGCGTCCGCCGCGGCGGACCCGGCATGCCGCTGGAGATGGTTGACCCGGACGGCGACGATGACCCGCGTCCGGGAGGGAGGCGCTTCGATGCGCCGGGCGGACCCTGGTGGCGTCCGGCGAGCACCGTGGGGAGGGTGTTTCTTGGGTTGGGCTTTCTGATCGTTCTGGGCGGGCTCATCACCGCCGGCGTTCTGCTGAAGAACTACCTGGAGCGGGACGCGCGCTTCCGCATAGCCGGGGCCGGCAACATTGAGGCCACCGGGCTTACCCAGGTGAGCCGCGCGGAGATGCTGCCGGTGTTTGGCGAAGACATCGGGCGCAACATCTTCTTTGTTCCCCTCGGCGAGCGGCGCAAGCAACTGGAAGAGATTCCCTGGGTGGAGCGGGCCACGGTGATGCGGTTGCTCCCGGATCAGATTCGCGTGCAGGTGGTGGAGCGGCAGCCGGTGGCCTTTGTGCGCCACGGCCAGCAGATCGGCCTGGTGGACGGGAGTGGGGTTCTGCTCACCATGCCCGCGGCCACGATGGCCCGGCACAACTATTCGTTCCCGGTGGTGACGGGGATCGACCCCCGCGATCCATTGCCCTCGCGCAAGGGGCGGATGGCTGTGTATCAGCGCCTGCTGGCGGAGCTGGACGCCAACAACCGGCACCTTTCCGAACAGATTTCAGAGATCGACCTGACGGATGCCGAGGATGCCCGCGTCACCATGCCCGAGCAGGGCGCCGACATCCTGGCTCACTTTGGCGACGAGCGCTTTCTGGAACGCTACCAGCGCTACAAGTCGCACATCGCGGAGTGGCGTCAGCAGTATCCCAAGCTGGCGGCGGTGGATTTGCGCTACGACCAGCAGGTGGTGCTGGAGATGACCGCCGGCACCAACGCCGTGGCGGCAGCGGTGGGCGAGGCGAGCGCGACCTCCGGAACAGGTGAGGCAGCGGGCCCTGCAAAGCCTTCCGCGGGGACGGAGATGGTCGATGCTTCCGCGACGGATGCGGCAACGAGCAAGCCGGCGCCGAGCAAGCCGGCAGCCAGCTTGAAACCGGCCAAAGCGGCAACTAAACCGGCGGCGCCGGGCAGGCCGAAGACTGCCGCGCAAAAGGCGGCCGCGGTGGAAGCACTTGCAGCCAAACAGCGAGAAGCCAAAGAGCGAGCGGCACAGGCAAAGGCCGCGCACGACAGGGCGGAACGAGACAAGAAGCGCACGGCCGCGCAGCATGGCGCGCTGACCGTGAACCGGCAGATGCCTTCAATCTCCATCCGTCCGGCTGCGGCTGCGGTTGAGGGGCAGTGAGCGCCATGAGCCAGAAGCAGGACAACCTGATTGTGGTGCTGGACATCGGCAGCGCGTATACCCGCGTGCTGGCGGCCGACCTGAACGAGGGCGCGATGCGCTATCGCGGGCACGGGGTAGTGGAGTCGGCGGGGATGCGTAAGGGGCTGATCAGCGACCTGGCTCCGGCGGCCAAGGCGGTGAAGGCTGCCAACGAGCAAGCGGAGCGGGTGGCGCGCGCCAACATCGACGAGTGCGTGGTGGGCGTGGGCGGGCCGCATATTCGCGGGCTCAACACCAACGGAGGATTCGAGCTGGGCAATCGCCCCTGCGAGATTACCCGCGACGACGTGCGCACCGCGGTGGAGCGGGCGCGGGCCGTCGAGCGGCCTCCGGATCGCGAGATTCTTCACTTGCTTCCACGCCAATTCATCCTCGACGATCAGCCGGGCATCTTCGATCCCGTGGGCATGGTGGGCGTGCGCCTGGAGGTGGACCTGCACATCGCCACCTGTTCCGGCAGCGCTCTGCAAAGCACGGTCACCTGCGCCAACCGGGCTGGCCTCGAGGTTACGGAGGCGGTGCTGGAGTCGATCGCCGCCGCCGAGGCCACGCTCTCGGCCGACGAGCGGGAGCTGGGCGTTTGCCTGCTGGACATCGGCGGCCACTCCAGCGACCTGACGGTTTTTTTCGAAGGTGCAGTAGCGCACACGGCCTCAGTTCCCATCGGCGGCCAGCACTTTACCAACGACCTCGCGGTGGGCCTGCAGATGCCACTCGTCCAGGCCGAAGAGCTGAAGAAGCTGTATGGGAACGCCGTGGTGACGGCCGTGCCCCAGCAGGCGGAGATCGAGATCGCCAACCCCCAGCCGCAATCTCTGCGCCTGCGCGCAATTGCGGAGATCCTGGAGCCGCGAGCCCGCGAGCTTCTTTACTTTGTGAAGGAAAGCCTGCGCCGGGGCGGGGTTGTGGACGCGCTGGGCGCCGGTTGCGTGCTCACCGGCGGCGGGTCCATGCTGCCCGGCATCCTGGAAGTCACCGAGAGCCAGTTGCGGGTTCCGGCGCGGACCGGAGTGCCGGTGCGCCTGTCGAATATGCCCGGTGAGCTGGTCCATCCCAGTTTTGCCACCGCCATTGGAATGCTCTTGTATGCCCACCGCACGCGGGTGACCCGCGCTGCGGAGAACAACAGTCTGCGCGCCAAATTGCGCGCCATCTTTGCAGCCAGTTTTTAACCGCCAACGCTTTTGAGACTTGACCAGGAGGTCGGAGCCGCTATGGAACATGAGAACAATCAAGCCGGAGAGATGCGGATTCAATATCACGAAGAGCCGGTGCGCGGAGCGCGCATCAAGGTGATTGGCGTGGGAGGCGGCGGCGGCAACGCCGTGAACCGCATGATCCAGGCGCGCCTGGAGGGCGTGGAGTTTATCGCCGCCAACACCGACGTGCAGGCGCTCAAGCTGTCGCAGGCGCCGGTCAAGCTCCAGCTTGGGGTGCGGCTCACCAGCGGCCTGGGCGCGGGCGCCAACCCCGACGTGGGCCGCCGCGCAGCGCTCGAAGACTCGGAAAAGATCATCGAGGCACTGGAAGGGGCCGACATGGTCTTCGTCACCGCCGGCCTCGGCGGCGGCACCGGCACCGGCGCCGCGCCAGTGATCGCCTCGCTGGCCAGCGAGATGGGCATTTTGACCGTGGCCGTGATTACGCGTCCCTTTGCCTTTGAAGGCAAACGGCGGCTGCAGCAGGCCGAGCGCGGCCTCAAGGAGCTGCTCGAGAGCGTGGACACCATGATCGTGATCCCCAACGAGAAGCTGCTCGCGGTGGCCAGGGACGCCGGTTTCTTCGAGAGCTTCCGCATTGCCGACGACGTGCTGCGCCAGGGGGTGCAGGGCATCAGCGACATCATCACCATCTCCGGCATTATCAACCGCGACTTTGCCGACGTGAAGACCACCATGGCCGGCATGGGCCACGCGGTGATGGGCACGGCGGTGCGCTCGGGCTCGAATCGCGCCATCGAGGCGGCCCAGGCGGCCATGGCATCGCCCTTGCTGGAGGCCGGCGCCATCGACGGCGCGCGCGGCATCCTCATCAACATCACCGGCTCCAGTTCGCTGAAGCTCTCCGAGGTCAATGAGGCTTCGTCGCTGATTCAGTCCGCCGCGCATGAGGACGCCAACATCATCTTTGGCGCGGTGCTGGACGAGAAGATGGGCGAAGAGGTCAAGATCACGGTCATTGCCACGGGTTTCCGCGACCAGATGCCGGAACGGCGCGCGCGCATGCTGAGCGTGGGCGAAGAGCCGGTGGTTTCAGTGCCGGTGATGGCGCCTGAGATTTGGATGCACGAGCGCGCCGCCGCACATACGCCCGCGGCCGATACCTACCGCTTCCTGAGCCAGGACGAAGAAGCGGAAGCGGAGGCGGCGGAGCAGGACGAAGGGTTCTTTTTCGCATCCTCGGCGGCGCCGGCTGTAGCCACCACCGTCACTGTGGCGGCTCCCGCTGTGCAGGCTGAGACCGCAAGTGCCGCGGAGTTTGGGCTCGAGGAACCGGAACTGGTGGCCGCGGCTGCCGGACCGCAATTCGCCGAGATGGCAGAGGAACCGTCGTACACTCCGCTGCCCAGAGACTACGCTTCGGACTTCGGCAGCGGCCTGTGCAGTCCGGCTGCGGCGGAGGAGCACCGCGCCCAACCGGCGGCGGTGTTTCCTGAATCCGATGAGGAGGCGCAACGGGACTTGGACACTCCGACATTTCTGCGCCGGTTGCGGTTCTAGGAGGCTTTTGGCGGCCACGGCGCGGTTTGCCCGTTGCAATCCGGCGCCGGGGCTCAATTCATGCAGTATTGCTCCAAGGCGTATAGTTCAATATAGCTCTAACGAACGAAGCGATCCCCAGGAAGTGCAATGGTGGTCGT
>DASWZM010000306.1:0-1866 GCA_036404455.1 Occallatibacter sp.
CACGCTTTTCGTGGAAACAGCCGGCGACCCGCGCGGGATGCTCCCGGCGATCCTGAAAGCAACCACGGCGGTAGCTAAGAACCTTCCCATCGTAAACGCGGTGACCTTCAGGGAATCTATGCGCGAGGAGTTGGCTGGGGAGCGCTCGGTGGCTGAGCTACTCGGCAGCCTGAGCATTCTTGGAATGGTGCTGGCAGCGGTTGGCTTGTACGCGGCGGTAGCTTATCTGGTCAATCGCCGCACGCGTGAGCTTGGTATCCGGATGGCGCTAGGGGCGCGGCGCGGCGACGTCTTGAAGCTCGTGTTGTGGCAGGGCTTGCGCTTGAGCGGAGCGGGCGCGGCCGTCGGCCTGGCAGGAGCCTTGGCCGCCTCACGCCTGATGTCCGGATTCATTTATGGCGTCGCTGCAACGGATCCATTGAGTTATGTCGCCAGCATTTTGGCCGCAATGGGCGTGGCTCTCGCGGCCTGCTACTTCCCGGCGCGCCGGGCGACCAAGGTGGACCCGCTGGTGGCGCTGAGGTACGAGTAAAGATGTCAGCCCTCAGCTATCAGCCTTCAGCAAGCCAGAGGTCGATGGTTTGCCTGCTGATAGCTGAAAGCTGACGGCTGAGAGCTTGCTGGTAATCGAGGTGAGTGATGTCGACTTTGCTCCAGGATGTTCGCTACGCAATTCGCATGCTGGCCAAGTCCCCCGGCTTTACGGCCGTGGCGGTGATGGCGCTGGCGCTCGGCATTGGCGCCAACACGGTCATGTTCAGTTCCGTAAATGGCATGTTACTTCACCCCTTTCTTTTCAAGGACCTGCATCGTATTGTCGACGTGTGGGAGACGGCGCCGAAGCAGAATGAATACCAAATCAGAGCGGCGCCGGCCAATCTGCGGGACTGGCAGGAGCGGAGTCGAGGATTCGAAATGCTAGCCGCCAGCCACGGCTGGGACGTTAACCTGACCGGCGCCGGGGTTGCGGAGCGTGTCGAGGGCTATCAAGTTACCTCGGGCTTCTTCCCCCTGCTGGGAATGCCGCCCCAGTTTGGACGCGCCATCAGCGCAGAGGATTTTAAGCCCGGCCACGCTTCCGTCGTGGTTCTCAGCCACGGCTTTTGGCAACGGCATCTTGGAGCTGACCCGGGCGTCGTCGGCGAGAGCCTGCACTTGAACGGGAAAACATTCACTGTCATCGGCATCATGCCCGCGGACTTCGATTATCCGGTGGGCAGCGAGGCCTGGGCGCCGCTCGAGCTTAGCGCCGCCGAGAACGCTGACCGAGCCAGCCACTATTTGGAGGTGATCGGCCGCCTAAAGTCCGGAACGACTCTGGCGCAAGCAGAGGCCGATCTCCAGACCATCTCGGCGCGGCTGGCGCAACAGTACCCGGAGACGAACGCGGGGCACAGCGTGAGAGTGCTGGGGCTGGTTGAGGATCTCACCGAAGGAAGTCGCCAGTTCCTTTCGGTGCTGATGGGTTCAGCGGTGTTCGTTCTGCTTCTCGCCTGCGCCAACGTGGCGAATCTCCAATTGGCCCGAGCCACCTCGCGGGAAAAAGAACTGGCGCTGCGCCGCGCTCTGGGCGCGAGCCGTTGGCAGATCGCGCGCCAGCTTTTCGCCGAAAGTGTGACTCTGGCCTTGCTCGGTGGAGCGGCGGGAGTGCTGTTCGGCGGCTGGGGAAGCCAGATGCTGCAGCGCTCGGTTCCGCCCTTTATCGTCGCCCACATACCGGGAATCAAGCACATGCAAATTGATTTCACGGTGCTGGCTTTCACTCTCGTGGTTGCACTCCTCGCCGGAATCCTGGCGGGGCTTGCGCCGGCTATGCACGTCTCAAATCCCGACCCCAATCAGGCCCTCAAGGAGGGTTCTCGCCGC
>DASWZM010000307.1:0-11504 GCA_036404455.1 Occallatibacter sp.
GTGACGCTGACAGAAACGGATAAGGGCTGGCGGCTGGGGCTGGATTACACAGTGAGCAATACGGGCAGCTACCCGGTTCCGTGGTCCTGGTCGGCGCATCCATTGTTTACGGTGGAGGCGGGAGACCGGATTGTACTGCCGGACTCGATCAATCGGCTGCTGCTGGAGGGCTCGGGCGGCGGCAGGCTGGGCAAGCGCGGGGACGGGGTGAGCTGGCCTGTTGCCACTCTGGCCAATGGCAGCCAAAGCGATCTGAGCGTAGCGCAATCGGCGGAGTCGGGGATCGGCGACAAACTGTTTGCCGGCCCGTTGAATGCGGCAGAAAACTGGTGTGCGCTGGAGCGGCCCAGGGCGGGGGTGGTGATCCGGGTGCGGTTTGACGCGGCGGCTACACCGTACCTGGGATTGTGGATCTGCTATGGCGGCTGGCCGGAACGGCCGGGACCGAAACAGATGTGTGTCGCCCCGGAGCCGGCCACCGCACCCGTGGACTCATTGGCTCAAACCGGGCCGTGGTCGCGCCTGCTGGCTCCCGGCGATTGTTTTTCGTGGCCGATGGTTGTTGAGATTGAATCGATTGCGAGCGTGAACTGATATGCATGATCCCGAAGTTTTTCGTTCGATGCACCTGGACCGCTTTCATGCGGAACCGGCGATCTTCGTGGCGCCGGGCCGCGTGAACCTGATCGGTGAGCATACCGATTATGCCGAGGGTTTTGTGATGCCGGTGGCGATCGATTTTGCGACGCTGGCCGGCATCTCGCCGCGATCGGACGGCAAGATCGTCCTGTACTCAGAGAACTACGGGCAGGAGAGGAATTTTGAGGCAGCGGCCCTGCCAGCGAAGGCCAGCCAGCACTGGACGGACTACCCGCTGGGGGTGGTTTCGATACTGGCAGGTGAGGGCCATGCGATTCCGGGGTTCAGCCTGAGCCTTTGGGGCGACGTACCGCTGGGGTCGGGGCTGTCGAGTTCGGCTTCGGTGGAGGTGGCCACGGCGCTGGCGGTTAAGTGGCTGATCGGGGTGACCTATGCGGGGCCGGTGCTGGCGCGACTCTGCCAGCGGGCCGAGAACGAGTTTGTGGGGGCCAATTGCGGCATCATGGACCAGTTCATTTCGGTCAACGGGGCCAAGGACCATGCGCTGCTGCTGGATTGCCGGGACCTGAGCTTCAAACTGGCTCCGATTCCGGCCAACGTGGCGCTGGTGATTGCCAATACCATGGTGAAGCACTCGATTTCCGGGGGCGACTACCCCACGCGGCGCGCCGAGTCCGAGGCCGCCTGCGCCATCATTAACAGCCATCGCGGCGGAGTGCCGTTCCTGCGCGATGCGACGCTTGAGGACCTGGAAAAATGGGGTCATGAGATGACGCCCAACTCGCTAAAGCGCGCCCGCCACGTGATTAGTGAAAACCTGCGCACAGTGGCCGCCGCCGAGGCGCTGATCAAGGGCGATCTTGCCGAACTGGGCCGGCTGATGGCCGAAGCGCATAGGAGCTACAGCGAGGATTTTGAAGCCAGTTGCGTGGAGGCAGATGCGATGGTGGCGCTGGCGCAGGATCTGCCGGGGCTTATTGGCGCGCGATTGACGGGCGGAGGGTTTGGCGGATGCACGATCAACCTGGTGGAACAGGACCAGGCGGCGGCATTTGTGGAGGCGCTGGGCGGGCGTTACGCGGCCCAAATCGGGATTGTGCCGCAGATTCACATCTGCCACGCCTCAGGGGGCGCCCACCGGGTGGGATAGGGCATCCTTGATCGGTTGTCGGTTGTCGGTATTTGCGCCAGGTCAATGCGGAGGGTGCATGCCCCTTGGTAACATTCGTGGGCTCACCCATGGTTACGAATGACCCGTTCGTGCAAGGGCCTTTCATGAGCGTTCCTTGATAAGATCGTAAAGGTTTACCGAGATGCAGGCCAGGAAGGACATCTATAGCCCGGCCGCCGTCCCGAATACGTATTCCCAGACCGTCGCTTCGCAGGTTGGAAGCGCCGCGGAGACAAGAAAGAATGCAGCCGACTTCCTCCTCTAAGCCGTTTTCGTACGAAACCCTCCCCACTCAAGGCCTGGTGGCCTACTTCTCGATGGAAATCGCGATCAATCCGGGCATGCCCACCTACTCGGGCGGCCTGGGAATTCTGGCCGGCGATACGATGCGCTCCGCAGCCGACCTGGGAGTTCCGCTGGTGGCCTTCACGCTGGTTCACCGCAAGGGGTACTTCGAGCAGCATCTGGACAGCAAGGGGGTGCAGAGCGAGAGTGTACAGCCGTGGAATCCGTCGGATTTCTGCACCGAGGAGCCGGCGCGGGTTACGGTGAGCGTGGAAGACCGGATTGTTTCGGTGCGCGCCTGGCGGTACGACCTGGTGGGGCGGTATGGACATGTGGTTCCGATCTACCTGATGGACACGGATGTGGATGGGAATTCGGGATGGGACCGGGGGCTGACCGATCACCTGTACGGCGGGGACACCAACTACCGGTTGCAGCAGGAGATTGTGCTGGGGATGGGCGGGGTGCGGATGGCGAACGCGCTGGGCCACGCGGTGAACGTGTACCACATGAACGAGGGGCACGCGGCGCTGCTGACGCTGGCACTTATCGAGAGCCAATTGGGCGGCGGGCCGCTGGGCGCGCCCACGGAAGCGGATCTTGCGCTGGTGCGCCGGAAGTGCGTCTTCACCACTCACACGCCGGTACCGGCAGGGCACGATCGCTTTTCGACCGAGCAGACGATTCGCATTTTGGGCGGGGACAGGACGGCGCGGCTTGAAAAGCTGGATTGTTATCGCGACGGGATGCTGAACATGACGCTGCTGGCGCTGAAGTTTTCGCGCTTTGCCAACGGCGTGTCAATGCAGCACGCGAAGGTGTCGCGAGGGATGTTTCCGGAGTTTGCGATCGACTCGATCACCAACGGCGTGCATGCGCCGACATGGGTCTCCGAGCCGGTCCAGCAGATGCTGGATGCGAACTTCTCCTCGTGGCGGCGGGACAATCTTTACCTGCGCAACGCGATCGACTTGCCGGAGAGGGAGATTCTGGCGGCGCACGCGCGCGCCAAGAAAAGCCTGCTGGCCGAGGTTGGGTCGCGCACCAGGCTGGTGCTGGATCCGAAGGTGCTGACACTGGGCTTTGCGCGGCGCGTGGCGACGTACAAGCGCGCCACACTGCTGTTTAACGATCCCCAGCGGCTGATGGAGATTGCCACGGCGGCGGGCGGGTTGCAGATTATTTATGCCGGCAAGGCCCATCCGCAGGACGAACCCGGCAAGGCGCTGATCGAGCAGGTGGTCGCGGATGCCGCCAAGTTCGCAAACACCCTGCTGCGAATCGTTTACCTGGAAAACTACACCTGGGACCTGGGCGCGCTGCTGACGGCCGGCGTGGATGTGTGGGTGAACACGCCGAAGCGGCCGTATGAGGCCTCGGGCACCAGCGGGATGAAGGCGGCGCTGAACGGCGTGCCGAGCCTGTCGATTCTTGACGGGTGGTGGATCGAGGGCTGGATCGAAGGGTTCACGGGCTGGGCGATCGAGGACGGGGCCAACGATGCCGAGGAGGCGGCTTCGCTGTACGAGAAGCTGGAGACGGCTGTGGTTCCGCTGTACCTGGAAGAGCCGGAGAAGTGGGCGCGACTGATGCGCACTACGCTGGCGTTCAATGGGTCCTACTTCAACACCAACCGGATGGTGAAGCAGTACACGCGGAATGCGTACTACCCGGTGAAGCTGATTGAGAAGGCGAAGGTGCGGGAAGAGGCTTTTGCGGACTAAGGCGGCGAGTCAGCAAGTCAGCTTTTGTGCTCGATCCTTTGTGCGGAGAGAGGCGGGGAGTGGGTGGCCCGGTTTCTCTTAGTTGTAGTTGCTTCCTGTCGTCGAGAAAGGGGCAAGAGCCCGGGCCTGAAGGACGCGCAAACTCGCATTCTTTCCGGGAGCCCCCTGCTCCCTCCTGAATCGGCGGCTGAAGCCGCGCCCTTTCAGAACGCATGAGGGATGAATGCCTTCGACTGGTACGGATTTCCCTAGGAAGGCGGGCGGATTTCACTGGATGTGCCTCCGGCGGCGGGAATGTAACACTTCTGGGTGTAATCCATTACCATGCGATCGGCGTTGAAACGCCAGCCGAGTGTGCGGATGGTGCGCTTCATGCGTTTGATCCATCCCCGCGGAAGTCCGTCGCGGTCGCGGTGATAGAAGAGCGGAATCAGCTCATCGCGGAGAACGCTGTAGAGGTCTTCGCCGTCGCGGCGATCGTGCACATCCAGATTCGAGTGGGTTCTGCCTGTGCCGATGGCGAAGCCGTTCAGGCCGTCGTAGGCTTCGGCCCACCAGCCATCCAGCACGGAGAGGTTCAAGCCCCCGTTGAGGACGACTTTCTGGCCGCTGGTGCCGGAGGCTTCGAGGGGCCGGCGTGGATTGTTGAGCCAAACATCGACGCCCTGCACGAGATGGCGGCCGACATTGATGTCATAGTCCTCGATGAAGACTAATTTGCCTGCAAATTTGGAGTCGCGCATCATCTCGGCGATTTGCTGAAGAACCTTCTTTCCCGGGTCGTCGTGGGGATGGGCCTTGCCGGCAAAGAGGAATTGCACGGGTCGCTTGGGATCGTTGACCATGAAAGCCAGCCTCTGGAGATCGGCGAGGATCAGGTTGGCTCGCTTGTAGGTGGCAAACCGCCGCGCAAAGCCGATGGTCAATGCATCCGGCGAAAGCACTTTGCCGAGAGCTTGCAGAGTTTGATGCGGCTCGCCGCGACGTTCAGCCTGTTCCCGGACCCGGCGGCGCGCGAAATCGATGAGTTGCGATTTCAGGCTCAGGTGTGTTTCCCAAAGTTCGCCGTCATCGACATTCTCGATCTCCTCCCAGGTTCGGGCGGCTCCGCTGTTGCTCTGCCAGCCGACGCCCAGATGGCGATCGTAAAGGCGGCACATTTGCGGCGCCAGCCATGATGGGACGTGGACGCCGTTGGTGATGTGACCGATGGGGACAGCGTCTTGCGACCTGCCGGGATACAGGCCCCACCACATGGCACGCGAGACCTCGCCATGCAAAGAAGAAACCGCATTGGCGCGGCGCGAGAGCTTGAGTCCGAGAACGGTCATGCAGAATTGTTCCTGGTGGTCGGTGGAACGCTCGCGGCCAAAGCCCATCAGATTCTCCTGCGAAAGCCCGAGTTGCTCGCGCAGAGGACCCAGGTGCTCCTCAATCAGATCGGCGTTGAAGCGGTCGTGACCAGCGGGCACCGGGGTGTGGGTGGTGAAGATCACTTCCCGCGGGATCTGACTGGCGGCGGTGTTGAAGTCTATGCCTTCTTCCTGCATGCGATTGCGAATGGCCTCGAAGACCGCGAAACCGCTGTGTCCCTCGTTGAGGTGCAGAACTCCGGGAGTGATGCCCATGGCCTTGAGAGCGCGGAAGCCGCCGACACCGAGGAGCAACTCCTGACGAATGCGCGTGCGCGCGTCACCCCCATACAGGCGGGAGGTCGTCTCCCGATCCTCGGGCGCATTGCCGGCAACGTTGGAGTCGAGCAGCAGCAGGTCGCAGCGGCCCACCTTGACGCGCCAGACCTTGGCGCGGATGGAACCGCCCCGGGTTTGAATTTCCACTACGACCGGTTCGCCGTTTTTACCGATGGCCGGCTGCATGGGCAACTGATTGACATCGGTCTGGAGGTACTCCTCGCGCTGCCATCCACTCTTGTCAAGACGCTGCAGGAAGTAACCCTGACCATAAAACAAGCCGACCCCAATGAGTGGAATACCCAGGTCGGATGCACTCTTGATGTGGTCTCCAGCGAGAACGCCGAGGCCCCCGGAGTAAATTGGCAGAGATTCGTGCAAGCCGAATTCAGCAGAAAAATAGGCGACCGGCCGGGGCCGGAGCACGCCTGCATTGGCGGCGCCCCAGGTTCGGTCCGCATGTAAATACTCCTGCTGGCGGCGATAGCAATAATTGATGCTGTTATGCAGGACCAGTTCCGTCGCGCGGCGCTCGATCTCTCCCAAAGGGATCTCGCTGAGCAGCGAGATTGGATTCTGATTCAGTTGCCGCCAGCGCGCGGGGTTCAGATCGCGAAACAAGCTGGTGCAGGCGCGATCCCAACTCCACCACAGATTCCGGGCGAGGGCCCAAAGGC
Organism: Occallatibacter sp.; assembly: GCA_036404455.1. GTDB lineage: Bacteria > Acidobacteriota > Terriglobia > Terriglobales > Acidobacteriaceae > Telmatobacter. Next base: position 6,149 of record DASWZM010000307.1, read on the forward strand.
GCTCCTGGGCCGGGCCAATGAAGCGATCGAGCGTGCGCGCCTCGCTGACCACCGGCGCCACCTCGTTTGCCGCCTCCATCAACATGCGAATTTCATCGTCCCGAAAGGTGCGCGGATCCTTGGTTTGAACAACGAGAACACCCTGCAAGATGCCACGGTCGATGAGAGGCACGCCCAGGAAGGAGCGGTAATCCTCCTCCCCAGACTCCTTAAAGTACTTGAAACGGGGATGCTTCCTGGCGTCATTGACGGCCACGGGCAGGACTTGTTCCGCGACCAGGCCAACGAGGCCTTCATGGAGCGGCATGCGCAATGTACCGATACATCGCGGGTGGAGGCCGAGAGTGGCAGCCAGGACGAGGTTCGATCGATCGGGCTCAAGCAAATAGGCTGAGCAAACATCGGTGCGGAACCGCGTGGCTATCAATGCGACAACCTTCAAGAGGGTGTCGGCAGGCTTGTCTCCCTGCTCGGCGAGATTTGAGATTTCCTCCAGAGTCAAGACATGATCGGCGTCCGTTGTATCGTGGGACTGGGTCATCGGTATGCCTTCGCCTTTCGAATGAATTCAGGAAACACGCACCGACGCTTGTGCTGCGCCTCAACCAGAAATGCAAAGGTGCATGCGGCGAAAATGCCGAAACATGAAACGGTTGCAAAGGGGCTGATTGGTGGAAGGGAAAATCCCGTTGTTTGTTAATCCGGGATGAATTCGACGATACCACCAATCCGGTTGGAGCATCGGATCAATTCTCGGGGTGGAACGGACCTGGTTTTGGTTTACGCACTAGTTTGGGCCCAGAGCACGCGACGAGCCGGGGGGATTTAGCTGTCTATGTCATTTAGTTTGAAGGAGATGGAGTCTGTCCAGCCGACTTGGCAGAATGAATCGGAGGCGCGGATCGTTCAGCGCGCGAATGATCCTCCCGGATCTAGTCTCCGGGGGCCTCTTCGACTTCGATGCCGACTTTGTGGAGCTTCATGACGCGCCATTGGAGGCGGTCGAAGAAGAGGTAGACGACGGGAGTGGTGAAGAGGGTGAGCATTTGCGAAACGATGAGACCGCCGACGATGGCGATGCCCAGCGGCTTGCGCAGTTCCGAGCCCACGCCCATGCCGATGGCCAGGGGCATGCCGCCAAACAAGGCGGCCATGGTGGTCATCATGATGGGGCGGAAGCGCAATAAACAGGCCTGATAGATGGCTTCTACGGGGGGCAGGCCCTGGTCGCGCTCGGCCTGGAGGGCGAAGTCGATCATCATGATGGCGTTCTTCTTGACGATGCCGATGAGCAGGATGATGCCGATGAGGGCGATGATGCTGAGGTCGGTTCCGGTGAGGAGCAGGGCGAGGATGGCGCCGACGCCGGCGGGGGGCAGGGTGGAGAGAATGGTGAGGGGATGGATCAGGCTCTCATAGAGGATGCCGAGGACGATATAGACGGCAATCAAAGCGGCGAGGATCAGATACGGCTCGTTTTTGAGCGAGTCCTGGAAGGCCTGCGTGGTCCCCTGGAAGGTGGGATGGATGGCGGGGGGCATGTTCAACTCGCGCTGCACTTTTTCCAGCGCGGTGACGGCGTCGCCCAGGGCCACGTTGGGCGCGAGGTTGAAGGTGAGGGTGACGGCGGGGTACTGACCCTGGTGGTTGACCTGGAGCGAGGTGCGCTGCTGTTCGTAGTGGGCAATGGTGGAGAGCGGGACCATGGCGCCGCCGGTGGACGGGGTGGGGGCGGCAGGAGCTGGAGTGGCGCTTGCGGCGGCGGCGGCGATAGCGGTGGGCGAGGCCACGGCGGCGACTGTGGGTGTGGTTGCGGCGGGAACCGCTGTCGTGGTTGCGGCCGCGGTGGTCACGGTGGCAGGCATGGAGGTGGTGGCGCCGACAACATTGTTGGCCTTGATGAAGATGCCTTTCAGCGAGTCGGGGCTGAGCTGGTATTTGGGGTCGACTTCCATGACCACGAAATACTGGTTGAGAGCGGTGTACATGGTGGAGACTTCGCGCTGGCCGAAGGCGTCGTAGAGGACGCTGTCGATGGCGGCGGCGGTGATGCCGAGGCGCGAGGCCATGTCTCGATCTATGACCAGGTTGGCGGCCAGACCCTGATTCTGCTGGTCGGTGGAGACGTCGCGTAACTCGGGCATGGTTTTCGCGCGGGCCTCGAGCATCGGCGCCCAGGTGTTCAGCTCGTTCAGGTTCTCGTCCGAGAGCGTGTACTGAAATTGCGCGGCGCTGCCTCTTCCGCCGATCTGAATATCCTGGTTGGCCTGGAGATAGAGCATGGCGCCGGGCACACTGCTCAACCTGCCGCGCAGGCGGTTGACCACCTGGCCGGCGGAGACGCGTCCGGGGCGCTGGCTGAGATCTTTGAGGGCAATGAACATGAAGCCCACGTTGTTGCTGTTGCGGCCGCCGCCGGCAAAAGCCGTCACTGAGCGGACGGCCGGATCGTCCAGCACCATCTGCGCCAGTTGGCGCTGCTTGTCGCGCATGGCAGGAAAGCTGATGTCCTGCGCTGCCATGGTCTGGCCGCTCAGCCGGCCCGTATCCTGCTGCGGGAAAAAGCCCTTGGGCACGATGATGTAGAGGTAGACGTTCAGAACGGCTGTGCCGATGGCGACGCAGAGAATCAAAGTCTGGTGCCGCAGCACCCAGCGCAGGCCGGAGGCGTATTCGCCGTGGAGCCGGTTGAAGACGCGCTCGCTCGCGCGGTAGATGCGGCCGTGGCGGCTCTCGTCCCTGGACTTGAGGAACTGCGCGCAGAGCATGGGTGTGGTGGTAAGGGAGACGAGCAGGGAAACGGCGATGGCCACGCTGAGGGTGACGGCAAACTCGCGGAAGAGTTTGCCCACGATGCCACCCATCAAGAGGATGGGGATGAAGACGGCGATAAGGGAAGTACTCATGGAAAGGACGGTGAAGCCGATCTCCCTGGAGCCCTTCATGGCGGCGTCAAAAGGGCTGAAGCCCATTTCGAGATAGCGGGTGATGTTCTCGATGACCACGATGGCGTCGTCGACGACGAAGCCGGTGGCGATGGTGAGCGCCATCAGAGAGAGGTTGTCGATGGTATAGCCCACCAGGTACATGACGCCGAAGGTGCCGACCAGCGAGAGCGGAACGGCGACCGACGGGATGATGGTGGCCCAGACTTCGCGCAGAAAGAGGAAGACCACCAGCACCACCAGCAGGACGCTGATCATGAGCGAAATCTCGACGTCGTGGACGCTCGAGCGAATGGTGGTGGTGCGGTCTACGGCCACGTCGATCTTGATGGTGGGCGGGATGGAAGCCTGCAGGTGCGGCATCTGGGCCATCACCGCGTCCACGGTGTCGATGACATTGGCGCCGGGAATCTTGAAGATGACGATAAGGATGGCGTCTTTGAGCTGGCCTGGCGGGCCTTTGACCGGGTTGATGCCGGAGACGCCGGCGGTGTGGATGTCGGCGACGCTGTCTACGATTGTGCCCAGGTCGGAGACGCGGACCGGCGCGCCGGTCTGGCGGTTATAGCCGGCGATGATGGGCGCGTAGTCGCGGGCCTTGAAGATCTGGTCGTTGTCGGCGATCTGCCAGCGATGGCCAGCGTCCTGGAAGGCGCCCTTGGGGCGGTTGGCGTTGGCGTTGGCCAGGGCGGAGCGGACGGCTTCAAGGCCCACGCCGTTGTTGCCCAACTGCATGGGGTTCAATTCGACGCGCACGGCGGGGCTGGAGCTGCCCCCCACAAACGTCTGCCCCACGCCCTGGATCTGGGAGATCTTCTGCGACAGGATGGAGTCGGCCATGTCGTAGATCTGCGGCTTGGGGACAACGTCGGAGGTGAGGGTGAGGATGAGGATGGGCGCTTCGGCGGGATTGGCCTTGCGGTAGCTTGGATTCTGCGGCAGGTAGGAGGGCAACTGGCTTCGGGCCGCGTTGATGGAGGCCTGCACGTCGCGGGCGGCGGCGTCGATGTTGCGAGTGATATCGAACTGGAGAGTGACGGAGGCCGATCCCAGGGAGCTGGACGAGGTCATCTGGTTGATGCCCGCAATGCGTCCGAACTGGCGTTCGAGGGGGGTGGCGACCGACGAGGCCATGGTTTCAGGGCTGGCGCCGGGCAGTCCGGCGCCGACACCGATGACCGGGAAGTCGACATTAGGCAGTGAGGCGACGGGCAGGATGGAGTAAGCCACCGAACCGGCCATCAGCAGGGCCAGCGAGAGCAGCGATGTGGCGACCGGGCGCTGAATGAAGGGTGCGGAAAGATGCATGGCTCCATTTCCTCAGTCGGCGGTGACCGGTTGATGCTCGTAGCTGGCGCGGAGTTCGCGCGGCTTCATGCGCTGGGCCAGCTTGTCGAAGTAGAGATAGGTGACAGGGATGGTGTAGAGGGTGAGCAACTGCGACAGGATGAGGCCGCCGACGATGGTGATGCCCAGCGGTTTGCGCAGCTCGGCGCCCACGCCGCCGCCCAGGGCCAGCGGCAGGCCGCCCAGCATTGCGGCCATGGTGGTCATGATGATGGGCCTGAAACGCAGCAGGCAGGCCTGGAAGATGGCATTCTCGGCGGATTTGCCCTCGATGCGCTCGGCCTGGAGGGCAAAGTCGATCATCATGATGGCGTTCTTCTGCACGATGCCGATGAGCAGGATGATGCCGATGAGCGCAATCACGCTGAATTCGACGCGCGTGATGAGGAGGGCAAGAAGAGCGCCCACGCCGGCCGAGGGCAGCGAGGAGATGATGGTGATGGGGTGGATGTAGCTCTCGTAAAGGACGCCCAGGACGATGTAGACGGTGACCAGGGCGGCGAGGATCAGAATGGGCTCGTTGGCGAGGGAGGTCTGGAAGGCGGCGGCGGTTCCCTGGAAGCTGGCATTGATGGCGGCGGGCATCTGGATGCGCTGCTCGATGCGGTTGACGGCCTGGACGGCGTCGCCCAGGGACTTGCCGGGCGCGAGGTTGAAGCTGATGACGGTGGAGGGGAACTGTCCCTGGTGGCCGATGGAAAGTTGGGCGCGGGATTGTTCCCAGTGGGCAACCATGCTGAGCGGGACCTGGGCGCCGTTGGCCGATTTGACGTAGAGGTTGTTGAGGGTGGTGGGATCGGTCTGGAAGTTCTGCCCTACTTCCATAACCACGTGATACTGGTTGAGCTGGGTGAAGATGGTGGAGACCTGACGCTGGCCGAAGGCGTCGTAGAGGGTGTTGTCGACGTCGGCCATGGCGATGCCGAGGCGGGCGGCGGTGTCGCGGTCGATGACCAGCCTGGCGCCGAGTCCTTCATCCTGGAGGTCGCTGGCGACGTCGGTCACGACACTTTCCTTGCTCAGCTCGTTGACCATCAGGCGGGTGTATCTGGCCAGTTCGACCT
>DASWZM010000308.1:0-13572 GCA_036404455.1 Occallatibacter sp.
CGCAGGCGATTGATTCGATTGTGGCGGAGTTGAACGCGTGGGCGCCACAACTGGAGGCCGAGGGGCGCATGGTGGAGTCGCAGAGGATTCACCAGCGGACGCGTTTCGATTTGGAGATGATCAAGTCGATGGGCTACTGCCACGGGATCGAGAACTACTCGCGGCACTTCAGCGGGCGGCTGGCTGGCGAGCCTCCGCCAACGCTGCTCGATTACTTTCCCCGCGACTTTCTGCTCTTTGTGGACGAGAGCCACGCGACCATTCCGCAGGTGCACGGGATGTGGCACGGCGACCGCAGCCGCAAACAGAACCTGGTGGATTACGGATTCCGGCTGCCCTCGGCGATGGACAACCGGCCGCTGAAGTTCGAGGAGTTTGAGAACCGGATTCATCAGACGATTTACGTTTCAGCCACGCCGGGGCCGTATGAGCTGACCCGATCGGCCGGGGTCGTCGTCGAGCAGGTGATCCGCCCCACCGGGCTGGTTGACCCCGAAGTCGAAATCCGCCCCGTGAAGGGCCAGATCGACGATCTGCTCGGCGAAATTCGCGACCGGGCAAAGCGCAGCGAGCGGGTGCTGGTGACCACCTTGACCAAGCGCATGGCCGAGGACCTGGCCGGCTATTACACCGAGGTCGGCGTGCGCTGCCGCTATATGCACTCGGAGATCGAAACGCTCGAGCGCGTGAAGCTGCTGGCGGGGCTGCGCCGGGGCGAGTACGACGCGCTGATCGGCATCAATTTACTTCGAGAAGGCTTGGACCTGCCGGAGGTCTCGCTCGTGGCCATTCTGGACGCGGACAAGGAAGGTTTTCTGCGCTCGGCGGGGTCGCTGATCCAGACCATGGGCCGCGCGGCGCGCCACATCGAGGGCCGCGCGATTCTCTATGCCGACCACGTCACCGACTCCATGCGCCGGGCCATCGACGAGACTGACCGGCGGCGCACAGTTCAGCGGGCCTTCAACGAGGAGCACGGGATTACACCCCAGTCGATTGTCAGTTCCGTCGATATGGGCCTGGCCCAGATCCTCAAGGCCGAATACGGCGACGTGGAAGAACAGGAAATGGTGGGCCTGCCGGTGTTCAAAACCCAGGCCGAACTCGACCTGTACATCGCCAAATTGGAGACGGAGATGCGCGCCGCAGCCAAAAAATTCGAGTTCGAGCAAGCCGCCCAGCTGAGGGACACGATCAAGGAGCTGCGGGAGAAGGAGTTTCTGTTCGGGTGAGGGCGGGGGCTGCCGAAGCGGCGGTTCATGCTTCGGGGGTCTGGCTGCAGTTGGCAGGAAACAGCCCTCAGGCAACCGGGCCGGGGTTCGGCACATCCTATTGCCTAGTTGGTCAAAATGCAGTCCGGCCCTCCCCCAGGGCCGGGCTGGATTCCGGGGCGCATGGCGAAAATCTTATTGGTGGACAACGATCCCCTCCAGGCGTTTCTGCGCAGGTCGATTCTGGAGGGGCAATTCCCTGACGTCGAGCGGGTGGGCGATGCCGCCGAGGCTCTTTGCCTGGTGGAGCAGCCACAGTTTGCCGGGAATCTGGGACTGGTTGTCTCCGGGCTGAACATGCCGGGGATTGGCGGCCCGGCATTTGTGGCCGAGCTGCACGCGCGGCTGCCTAAAGTACCGGTGTTGGTGCTCGGCGCCGCCAGCGAAGACGCGGACGAATACGCTGGGGGATGGGTGCGCTTTCTGCCCCGGCCCTCCACTGGCCAAGAGATGCTGGCCGCGGCCGGCGAACTGCTGGCGCAGTATGCATGCGAGACGGTTTGAGCGGGGAACTCCCGTCGAGCGAGATTCGCGTCCCATTCTCCACCCTTGGTGTGAGCCAGATCACATGCCGAAGGCCTATGATGGCTAGAGAATAGCCTCGCAGGGAGAGCATTCGGCTTCCCGCCTGCGTGCGAGAATCATCATGGAGTCCTAATGGCTGCGTTTGGTAGTTTTGCTCTTCTCATCGCCCTGGCGCTGGCCGCCTACAATCTGCTGGCTGGGGCTATCGCCCTGCGGCTGATTGCGACCGGTCAGCCTGCGCGCATCTCGCCCGAACGGCTGGCCGATACGGCGCGGCGGGCCGGGATTGCGGGGTTCATAGCCGTAACCGCGGCGGCTTTTGCGCTCATCTGGTCGGTGTTTGCCAACGATTTTTCCATCACCTACATCATGGAGCACTCCAACCGCGCCCTGCCCGCGGCTTACAAGTTTTCCGCGCTGTGGAGCGGCCAGGAGGGTTCGCTGCTGCTATGGGCATGGCTGCTGGCGACATACGGGTTTGTGCTGCGGCTGACGCATAAGACGGACGTGAAGCTGTACGCCTACGCGGGGACGATTCTGGCCGGAATCCAGGTGTTCTTTCTGGCGGTGCTGTGCTTTGCTGCGCCGCCGTTTGCGCTTTACCAGGGCGCCATCCCGGACGACGGCAACGGGCTGAATCCGCTGCTGCAGTACCCGGAGATGGTGATTCATCCGCCCATGCTTTACCTGGGCTATGTAGGCTTCTCGGTGCCGTTCGCGTTTGCTCTGGGCGCGCTGATGATGCGCTATCCCGGCGAGAAATGGATCAAGGTCACGCGCGTGTGGACCATGGTGACCTGGATGTTTCTAACCGCCGGAATCTTCCTTGGCATGCACTGGGCCTATGCGGTGCTGGGGTGGGGCGGCTACTGGGGCTGGGACCCGGTGGAGAACGCCAGCTTCATGCCGTGGCTGACCGGAACCGCCTTTCTGCACTCGGTGATGATGCAGGAGAAGAAGGGCATGATGAAGAGCTGGAACGTGTGGCTCATCTTCTCCACGTTCCTGCTGACGCTGCTGGGCACGCTGCTGACCCGCGCCGGGCTGGTGAGCTCTGTACACGCCTTTGCGCAATCGTCGATCGGCACCTGGTTTGTGGTGTTCATGGGGATTGTGCTGGCGGTGTGCATCTTCACCTACATCCTGCAGCGCAGCCACCTCAAGAGCGAGCACCACCTGGAGTCGCTGGTAAGCCGCGAGTCCAGCTTTCTCTTTAATAATCTGGTGCTGCTGACTGCCTGCTTTGTCATTCTGTGGGGCACGCTGTTCCCCATCCTGAGCGAATATGTGGTGGGCAACAAGGTCACAGTAGGCGCGCCGTTTTATAACCGCGTGGCGGTGCCAATTGGGCTGTTTCTGCTGTTTCTTACTGGCGTTGGCCCGCTGCTGCCGTGGAGGGCGACGTCGTTCAGGAGCATACGGCGGAACTTTGTGCTGCCGGTGGTTGCGCTTTGGGCCACGGTGATCGTCTGCCTGGCCGTGGGTGTGCGGCCGTGGAAAGATGGGGCCTTCGACACCGGCAACTTCTACGCGCTGGTGGACTTTGCGCTGGCCGTGAGCGTGCTGACAGCCATTCTAAGCGAGTTCCTGCGCGGGGCCGGCGTGATTTCGCGGCAGACGGGGCGCAATCTGCTCGTGGCCACCTGGCTTTTGACGCGCCGCAACACGCGCCGTTATGGCGGTTACATCATCCACATCGGCGTGGTGATTATCGTGATCGGGCTCGCTGGATCGGCCTTCAACCGCAGCGTGGAGAGCGAGCTGGCGCTGCACGACAGGCTGGCAATCGGCCCTTATACGCTGGAGTGCGTGGGCTTCACGCAGGATTCCAATCTGAACTACAACTCCGACTACGCGCTGCTGGACGTTTACAGGGGCGGCAAGAAGGAGTTCCAGATGAGCCCCGAGAAGCGCGTCTACCTGGCCAGCGACCAGCCGCAAACCATGGTGGCCATTCACTCGGTTCCGGCCTGGGACCTTTACGTGGTGTATGAAGGCACCAATCCCGACAGCGGCCAGCCGATTATCAAGGCGTTTCTGAATCCGCTTGTAGGCTGGATCTGGGCAGGGCTGGTGGTGCTGGTCTTTGGTACGCTGGTGGCTTTGGTTCCCAGCTTGACCCCGGCCACTGCTTCACTGCGCGTGCCCGCGCGAACGGCCCCGAGTGAGCCGGCGCTGAAGGGCGGCCACTGATGGCAACTCCGTTGCGTTTTACCTTTTGGATGAGAGCGCTGCAGGCAGTGGCGCTGGCCGTCGCCGTCTGCTTTTCGATGAGCGCGACCGATGCGAGTTCCCGCTTCAACGATCTTGGACACAGGCTGATGTGCACCTGCGGCTGCGCGCAACTGCTGGGCGAGTGCAACCATGTGGGCTGCCCGGAGAGCGGCCGAATGCGCGTCGAGTTGAGCTCGGCCATCGCCGGTGGGAGCAGCGACAAGGAGATTCTGGCCTGGTTCGCCGCCAAGTACGGGGCCACCGTGCTGGCCGCGCCGACGGGCGAAGGCTTCAACCTTCTGGCCTGGATTGCGCCCTTCGCAGTATTTGGAGCCGCGCTGCTGGGCACCATGTTGCTGGTGCGGAGGTGGTCGGTAGGGAAGACGCCGGCCGCGGCTCAGGTCCAGGACCCCGCAACAGATGCGCTGCGTGAAAAGATTCGCCGGGAGACCGGCATCGACGGAGGCTTTTAGCGATGACTACCTTGCAGGGCGAATTGGCTGGTTTGTTTTTGACTCTGGCGCTGCTGGTGTACACCTTCTGGCCGGAGAACGTCTTTGCCAGCCAGCGCGAGAAGACCCGCCTGGACTACCTGTTGGAGCGCAAGGAACAGATTTACGAGAACCTGCGCGACCTGAACTTCGAGTACCGCGCCGGCAAGTATCCTGAAGAGGATTTTCAAGCACAACGCGCATTGCTTGAGAACGAGACGGCGCTGCTGATGACGGAGATTGAGCTTTTGCAACAAGGCTGAGCCTTATGATCGCTGGCATCCTGAGCCGCAAGAGCAGAAATGCAGCCGCAGGTCCTTCGACTCGCTCCACTCGCTCAGGATGACAACCCAAGGATTGAATCCAAAACAAACCAAGCAACAGAAGCAGGATCTGCTCACGACTATGAAATCGATCCAGTTTGTTTTTCGCACTTTTGCTCTAAGCGTGCTGCTTGCGGGCGTACTGGCGCAGGCCACCACTGTCACCGGCACAGTGACCAACAAGACTACCGGCAAGCCCGCGGCGGGCGATCAAGTGGTGCTGGTAGACGTGCAGGCGGGCATGGGCGAAGTGGCCCATGCCACCACCGACGCCAACGGGCACTATTCGCTGATCGAGCCCGGCAACAGCCCTTACCTGGTGCGGGTAACGCACCAGGGAGCTGGCTACTTCATTGCCGCGCCCCAGGGCGCAACGCCAGCCGACATCACCGTCTACGACGTGGCCGCGAAGGTGCAGGGCGTCTTCATCGAGGCCGACGTGCTGGAGGTGGAGAGTGACAACGGCCAGTTGAAGGTGACCGAGCGGTTCTTTGTCCACAACACCAGTTCGCCGCCAACCACGCAGTGGAGCGCGAAGTCATTCGAGGTGGTGCTGCCCGCCGATGCGGTAATCGACGGCGTGGGCGGACAGCGGCCCAACGGCCTGCCCACTTCCATCAAGCTGGACCCGGACGGGCCAAAAGGACATTATGCGTTCAACTTCCCCATCCAGCCTGACGACGGTGAAAAGGACACGCTCTTCCAGCTCTCCTATCACCTGCCTTACAGCAGCGGGAAGTACACCTTCGATGCGCAGGTGACGCTGCCGGCCGACAACCTGGCGGTGCTGTTGCCCAAGAGCATGACCTTCACTGCGGGACCGGGAACGGCCTTCAAGACCGTGCCCGAAGACCCGGCCGTGCAGACCTTTCTGGTTAAGAACGCCGTTCCCGGCAAGCAGGTGGAGTTTACCATTGCAGGGACCGGGGCGATTCCGCGCGAGCAGCAGGGCACCCCGGCGGGACAGCAGCCGGCGGGCATGGGCGCGCAGGAATCCGGCGGCGGGGCTCAGGAAGCGACCGCGGGCCCAGGCAGCCAGCCGGGCGGCGGCATCGGCAATCCAATCAATACGCCCGACCCGCTGTCGAAGTACAAGTGGTGGATTCTGGGCGGACTGGCGCTGCTGCTGGCGGCCGCGGCGGCCTTCCTGCTGCGCAAGCCGCCGGGGGCGCCGATCACGGGAGCCGTTGCCGATAATGGAACAGGGGCTTACCCGGCAAATTCGAGTCCGGCTGCGAAAAACGCAGCCCTGCTGAATGCGCTCAAAGAAGAGCTGTTTGCATTGGAAAGCGAAAAGATCTCCGGCACGATTGCACCCGAGGAGTACGCCCAGGTGAAGGCGGCGCTGGAGACGGTGCTGAAGCGGGCGTTGAACAGAAACTAGCCAGTCAGCGAGGAACTCTGGGTGCCCCGTCCTCGCCGCGTCTTTGTTTTTGCGGCTAGGGTGGGCCGCCACAAAGCCAATGCACCCGTGTGTGAGTGCCGCACTTCAGTTGTGCCGCAAGTGCAGCGCGATGACCTTGCAACATTCGTCCCCATTCCCTAATGCCTTTTAGTATTCTTTTCGCATGAAAACTTTGCTCCGCTCTCTGCTCTACCTCGCGCTCATTGTCTGGCTGGGCGCGGAGATCTTTTTCCCTGTCGTGGCGGCCATTACGTTTATGACGCTGCGAACCGATACGCATACGGCGGGCACCATCGTGGGCCAGTTGCTGCGCATTCTGCATGGCATGGGACTGGTGTCGGGGATGGTGGCGCTGGCGCTGCTGGCGCTGGCTCCGGCGTGGGGCATCTACAAGCCGCGCACGGTGCTTGCGCCCATGGGCCTGGTAGTGCTGATGGTCGGCCTCACCGTCTACTCGCAGTTCGTCATCATTCCGGCCATGGAGCGGGACCGCATCGCCGCCGGTGGCGCGATCAATACGGCCGACGCCGCCAACCCCAGCACCGTTGACTTCAACAAGCTGCACAACCGCAGCGAGCACGTAGAGATGGCAATTCTGCTGCTGGGAGTGGCGACGGTGGCGCTGGTGGCGCGGGCGGAGAGCGTGAGGGCGTAGTGACCAGGGACCAGGTCCCTCAGTCCCGAGTCCCTGTTCCCTGCTCCTGTATCATCGAAGAGGCCCTGAAGCGCGCAACGCATCGTGCGTGGGCCGCAATGGGACGTGCATGAAGACTGGGATTATCGGCCTGCCGCAGGTGGGCAAGACTTCGTTATTCAAGATTCTGACCAAGGCAAAGCTCGAGGAGCGGGGCCACTCGCGCGAGGCGCACATCGGCGTGGCGCGCGTGCCGGACGAGCGGCTGGACAAGCTGTCGGCGCTCTACTCGCCGAAGAAGACCACCTATGCGTCGGTGGAATACGTAGATGTGGCGGCCATCGGGCAGGAGGCGCTGAAGGAGACCGCATTCCTGGCCAGCCTGCGCCAGGTAGACGCGCTGATCCACGTGCTGCGCGCCTTCGAGGACGACGCGATTGCGCACGTGGGCCCTATCGATCCGCTGCGCGACATCAGGAACGTCGAGTTCGACATGATGATCAGCGACCTGACGCAAATTGAAAAGCGGCTGGAGCGCGTGGAGAAGGACCTGAGAAAGATGCGCACCGGCGAACTGGAGCGGGAACACGCGCTGCTGGTGCGGTCAAAACAGTCTTTGGAAAAGGAGCAGCCGCTGCGCGAACTGGAGATGACGCCGGAGGAGAAGAAGCTCATCAAGGGCTTCATGTTTCTGTCGCAAAAGCCCGTCTTATATACACTTAACATCGGCGAGAGCGCCACGCTGGGGGACGATCTGGAGGCGGCGGTTAGCCGCTTCAAGCTCGACGAAGTGGCGCGGCGGCTTAACGCAGGCGCAACGGCCATCTGCGGCAAGGTCGAGGCCGAGCTGGCGGAGATGGACGACGAAGAGGCGGCGGAGTTCCTGGGCAGCTATGGGCTGCGTGAGAGCGGGCTTGTGAGGCTGATCCGCAAGAGCTACGAGCTGCTGGGACTGATCAGCTTCTTTACCGCAGGCGAGGATGAATGCCGCGCCTGGACCGTTCCGGTGGGCTCCAAGGCACCGCAGGCCGCGGGAGCGATTCACTCCGACCTGGAGCACCACTTCATCCGCGCCGAGACCATCCGCTGGGACAACCTGCTGGCCGCCGGCTCAGAGGCTGCGGCGCGGGCCAGGGGCACGCTGCGCCTGGAAGGCAAGGAATACGTGGTCCAGGACGGCGACGTGATGCACATCCGGCACAGCGGGTGAGGGCACCGGTTCTGGAGTATTCCGATGTCGTTTCGCGTAGCAGTCCGTACTTCGTATCTGATTTGCGGTTTGTTGTTGTCCGGTTGCGGTCCGTCGAGGCCGAACGCAGATGCGGTGAAGCAAGACCTAGCAAAAGCGGTTCCGATGCAATCTACGCCGGCCAAGGTAATTGAATACTTGAACATCAAGAAGATTGGGCATTCGGAATACGCAAGAGATGCCAAGGAAGGGAACCTGATCCGGGCCTTTGTTCGCGACAAATCGAAATGGGATCTGGTTAGGACCGATGTCGCCATCGAGTTCCGGTTCGATGATCACGATCAGCTCGTTTCGTATGAGGTGCGGGAGCACTTTACGGGACCATAGGTTTGTCCCTCAGGGGCTAAAGCCCAACAGAGTTATTGGTGAACTTTTTTGGCACGGCTCAAGCCGTGCCCTTTCAAAGCACAGTTGAATCCGGGCAGGAAGGGTGCGATTCAATGCTGAAGATTTCGCTTCTGCTGGGCGCCATTGCCGCGCTGGCCGACGTGGCCGGCGGGCTGGTGCTGGTGCGGGCGCGCGGCGTGGAACGCTATCTGCGCTACTTTGTGGCCCTGGGCGCGGGCTTTCTGATGGCCACGGCGGTAATCGAGATGGCGCCCGAGAGCATCAGGATCAGCCCGCGGCTGGGGCCGATCCTGATCATGGCCGGCTATTGCGTGGTGCACCTGCTGGAGCACACCATCAACGCCCACTTCCACTTTGGCGAGGAGACGCACAAGGGGGAGTTTGTCTCGCGGCATACGGGGAACTCGGTGATGGCCGGGCTGAGCGTGCACGCGCTGTTTGACGGCGTGGCCATCGGCTCGGGCTTTGTAATTTCCAACTGGCTGGGCTGGCTGATCTTTCTAGCCATCTTTCTGCACAAGGCGCCGGAAGGCTTCACCATGGCGAGCGTAATGCTGGCCAGCGGACGGAGCCGCACCACGGCGCTCTACTCCGCAGTGGCGCTGGCCGCGGCAACCCTGGCCGGCGTGCTGGTGATCGAGCTGGTTCCCGGTTGGCTGCCCTATGGATTGCCGATCTCAGCCGGCGTGGCTTTTTACGTAGCGGCCACCGACCTCGTGCCCGAGGTCAACCGCGAGCCGGGCATTCGCATGGCGCTGGTGTTCTTCGCGGGTGTTGGGGGTTTTTTGCTATTGCGGATGCTGCTGCCGGCGCTGTAGTAGCTCAAAGACCCTCAGGCCTGGCAACTTCAGGTTCGCGGTTTGAAGCCGATTTTTCCAGCGTAGAGCCTTGCCAGCAGAAGCGCGTAGTCCAGGGCGACCTTGAAGTTGGCCTTGCTTGCGCCCCTGTAGCGCAGGCCAAAGGCAAACGGGACTTCCTCGACCGACTCCATCTGGCCGCGCACCAGGATCTCCAGCAGCAACTTGAAGCCGGAACGCTGAAACGCGGTTTGCGGCAGACAGCGGCGGCGAACCATGAAGAACCCGGACATCGGGTCTTTGGCCCGGAGATGCGCCCTTTGCAGCGGCCATGTGACCCAAACGGCGGCGGCTGACAGGAACTTCCTGGCTGGATTCCATTCGCCCAGGTCGCCGCCTGCCGTGTAGCGGCTGCCGATCACCAGGTCCCGGCCGTCCTGGATGGAGGAAAGCAGCTTTGGCAGCAACTCGGGAGGATGCTGCAGGTCGGCGTCCATCACTCCGAGAATGGTGGCATCCGTATGCTGCCAGCCGTGGAGGATGGCCCCGGACAAGCCCCGCTCTCCTTTGCGAACGAGGAGGCGCACGCGCGGATCTGCGAGTGCGATGGAGGAGACAATGACGCCGGTCCCATCGGGACTGTCATCATCGACAACCAGGATCTCATAGGGGAATTTGAGGGGATCGAGCACTGAACGAACCTGATCGAGCAGGTGGGAGATGTTTTCCGCTTCGCAGAGTGTGGGAATGACAAGCGCCAGCTTTTCCTGGGCGTGTTCGGCCTGCCCTCGCGCCGTCGGCTGCAGGGTCAGGTTTGCGGTTGAAGGGGAGTGGGACGGAGGTGTTATGGCTGACGGCATGCTTATCTAGTGTATATGGGGGTTCACGGGTTGGATGCCCACAATTCCTGGATGAAATTCTTCCTGCGCGGGTGTGACCGCCGGCTTTCCAGCGCTTTGGCGATAGATACCCAGGCACGGCCTCAACTCCATCTCCAAACCGGCGTCTAAGTCTGATAGGTTGAAAATGCGCCAGGGCCTTCCCGGCAATATGCCGGGAAGTGTACTGTGCTCTTTGCAACCTGCGGCGGTCTTCAGGAGTGGGGAATTCGAGTTTGAAGCGCAAGCGTTTATTTCATGAGTTTTTGCCTATTCTGCTGTTCACGGCGCTTGGCTTTCTGGTCATGGGCTATCACCCCGGCCTGGAGGACGATGGAGTCTATTTAACCGCAGTCAAAGCCGACCTGAATCCGGCTCTCTTCCCCCACGATGCGGATTTTTTCCGCCTGCAACTGCAAGCGACGGTCTTTGACGGCTGGATGGCCCATTTTGTCCGCTGGACCGGGGTCCCTGTGCCCTGGGCGGAGTTGGTGTGGCAGTTGGTTGCGCTTTTCCTGATCCTCTGGGCGTCAAAAAGGATTGCGGAGCAGATATTTGCCGAACTGCGATCGCAATGGGCGGCAATCGCTATGGTGGCAGCCATGTTTACGCTGCCGGTGGCGGGCACGGCGCTGAACATCGCCGACCAGCACCTGCATCCGCGCAACCTGGCAACCGCACTGATCCTGATCGCCGTCTCGCGCATTCTGGAGGGCAAGCGCTGGCAGGCGATTCCTCTGTTGGTTCTGTGCTTTGTGCTGCATCCGATCATGGCCGCGCTGGGAATCTCCTTTTGCGGCTTTCTCACGTTGGCTTTGCTCGAACCGGCTCCGTTCCGATTGCGCGCCCTGCGCGACTCTCTGGCTGCCGCCGCGCCACTCGGCTGGATCTTCGAGCCGCCCAGTCCCGCTTGGCGGGAGGCACTGGACACGCGCACCTACTTCTACGTCTACCGCTGGACCTGGTATGAGTGGCTGGGCGCGCTGGCGCCTCTCTTTCTTTTCTGGCTGCTGTGGCGCGTGGCGCACAGGCACGGCGAAACCCGGCTGGCCCGTTTCGCCCTGGCGGTCTTTGCCTACGGCATCTTCCTGCAGATTGTGGCCATGGTTCTGCTGGCGCCGGATTCGCTGGTGCGGGTTACTCCCCTGCAGCCCATGCGCTATCTCCAATTGGTTTATATCTTCATGGCCCTGGCCGCGGGCGGTCTGCTGGGCCGCTTCGTGCTCAAAACGCAGGTGGGTCGCTGGGCGGTGTACCTGCTGGTATTCAACGCCGGGATGTTCCTGGTGCAATGGGAGATTTTCGACGATGGCGCGCATCTTGAACTGCCATCGATGGCCACCGCCAATCCCTGGCTGCAAGCCTTTGACTGGATTCGCCTGAACACCCCCGCAGAGGCTTATTTTGCCCTCGATCCCCAATACATGGCCGCGCCCGGCGAAAACTTCCGCAGCTTCCGCGCGCTGGCCGAGCGGAGCCAGTTGGCCGATGGCATCAAGGACACGGCGGTGGTGACGCAAGTGCCTGTCCTTGCGCCCGCCTGGCACGAACAACAGTTGGCCCTGGCCGGTTGGGGGCACTTTCAGCTTGCCGACTTCGAGCGGCTGAAGACGGAGTTCGGCGCGGATTGGGCCCTGGTATCGTATCCCCAGCCGGAGGGCCTGGACTGCCGCTGGCACAACGACGCGCTATCGGTCTGCCGGATTCCATAAAAAGGCGGCCGCAACAACCGCGGCAAAGAGCGTTTTCCTGTGGTTTTTATGGCAGGAAGAGAATTACAGAGGCTTTTTGCCAATTCCGCAGATCCAGCCTTTCGCGCGTTCTTCAAATATCTGAATGTCCGTGTAGCCCGCCGCTGAAAACAATTCTCGATGTTCATCAACGCCCAGGTTCGCGGATCTCAACAGCTTCATCACTGGCCGTTGCAGCTTGTTGTACGCTCCCTTCTTATAGCTTTCCGCGATAACGATCAGCGTCCCGCCAGGCTTCAGCACGCGCTGGATTTCCCGCATATCGTTGACCAGGTCCGGCCAGTAATATTGGGTCTCCACGGCGGTGGCGAGATTGAATTTGTCGTCGGGAAACGGTAGTTGAGACACCGAAGCCTGCTTTATCTCGACGCGGCCTTCCTGGATCAATCGCGCATTCTTCGCGCCAGATGCGGCTACACTGCCCTTGGCGTAATCAACACCATAAACCATGCCTTTTGTGGCCACCGCGGCCAGCTTCTCGATCGTCCTGCCGCCGCCGCAACCCACATCCAGAATCGTGAAGTGCTCCTCGATCTGAACATGCTCCAGCCCCCAGTCGGTCAAGCTGGAATGGGATATGTTCATGATCCACAGAAAGAACCTGCCTACCCATCTTGTGGGCTTTCGGACCTGGTTGATGACGTAAACCATCGCGGCGGCCCACACGATATAAAACAGCGACTCTCCGATCGTGTGTCTGGTCAGCGATAGCAAAAGTTGTCTCTCGGATTCAAGTTCAGTTTTACTTGAGTCTTACATAAGGCGGGAGAGGGCACGATGGTTGCTCAATCAGGTTTCCCCGGCGTCGCTCCCTCTACGGCTTGAACTCCCCACTCGAATTGACGGCCAAAACCGCCTGAACCGGCAGTTTGTCACTCGATCCACCGGCCAGCACCCGCACCTGTTCCTTTTCCACCCGCCAAATATGCCCGGCAGCATCCCAGTACGCCAGATCGCGCGGCTTCAGTTCCAGCTTCACATCCCGCTCCTCGCCGGCCTCGATGCGCACACGCTTGAATCCCTTCAACTCCAACTGAGGCCGCTCCACCTTCGAGCCGAGGTGCTGCACATACAACTGCACCACCTCATCCCCCGCCCGTTTGCCGGTGTTCTTCACCTTCACCGTCACCTGCACAGAGCCCTCCGCCGTCACCGTCGGCTCGCTCAGCTTCAGCCCCTCATACGCAAACGTCGTGTAGCTGAGCCCGTAGCCGAAGGCGTAGAGCGGCTTTTCCTTGCTGTAAAGATACGTGCGCCCGTGCAGCAGGTTGTAGTCCAGTATGGGCAGCAACTGCGCATCGCCCGTGGGCCAGGTCTGGGTCAGCCGCCCGGCCGGCGAGTAGTCGCCAAACAGCACATCCGCCAGCCCGTGCCCCTCCTCCTGGCTGTTGTGCGTGATGTGCACAATCGCCGGCACGTTCTGCTGGCTCCAGACAATTGCATAAGGAAAACTGGCCCGCAGCACCTCGATCGTCCTGGGATTGGCTGCAAACACCTGCTTCACAAGTTCCTCCTGCTCCAGAACGATGGTCTTGCGGTCCACGTCTTCCTTGCCGTTCGACGGAGTCGGACACTGGTCCCATCCCGCATTGCACTCCGGATGATTGCCCACCACCACAATCGCCACATCCGCCTTGCCCGCCAGCGCCGCATCCTCCACAGGATCCGAACCGTCTGCAAACAACA
>DASWZM010000309.1:0-4119 GCA_036404455.1 Occallatibacter sp.
GCTTCATGGCCGGCTGGTCCAATATTTCGCTGAATGGCCGCGCGCTTGGTTTTTCGCTGCTGCTGGCAGTTCTTGCGGGCGCAATCTCAGGGTTTGCTCCGGCACTGGCGGCACTGCGCATCAACCTGGTGGAACAGCTCAAGTCAGGTTCACGGGCGGTTTTGGGCTCGGGCCGCAGCCACAAGATGAGGAACTTCCTGGCGGTTTCGCAGATTTCGCTGGCCGTGGCGCTGGTGATTGGGGCGGCCCTGATGTGCAAGGGAATGCTAGGTATGCTGCACCAGGCGGACCGCTACCAACCCGAGCGGACGCTCACGTTCAATGTTCACCTGCCCGATACGCGTTACGACAGCCCGCGGAAACTGGCCGCCTGGTATAGCCAGAGTCTCGACAGGCTGCGTGCAATTCCCGGCGTGGAGACTGCCGAACTGACCGGTGCGCTGCCCAACAGCGATTACGGCTGGGTGGATGGCTGCTTCATCGAGAATCGCCCGCAGACACCGGGAAAAACCCTGTCCGCGCTGAGGCTGCCGGTGAGCTCCGGCTATCTGAACGCATTCCATATTCCGATTGTCTCCGGACGTGGGTTCGAACAGGGAGATGAACTCCACAAGCTGCCGGTGGCTATTGTTAGCCGGAAATTCGTGGCGGACAACTTCCCTGGCGAGAACCCGATAGGGCATCGCATTCGCATGGCGACGGGAAGCGCCGAAGAGGCCCCCTGGCTGACCATCGTAGGTGTTGCCGAGGAAGCTAACTATTCGATGTGGTTGAAGGATCAACCCGGAGAGGTGTATCTGGATGCAGCGCAATTGCCGCCATCCGGCATGATCTACGTTGTCAAAACCAAAGTAGATCCTCTGGCTCTGGCGCCGGCGGCAAGGAAGGCGCTTGCGGCGCTGGATTCCGGACTGCCTCTCGACGAAGTGCAGACCTACGCGCAGTTCATGCATGAGAGGCTGACCGGCATGTTCTATGTGGCAGCCATGCTCGGACTGGACGCTTTGATCGCGCTGTTGCTCTCGGCCATCGGCATCTTCGGCGTGATGGCCAACCTGGTGGGTGAGCGGACCCGCGAAATCGGCGTGCGCCTGGCCATGGGCGCCCGCCGCGAGGACGTATTGCGCATGATCCTGCGCCGCGCCGGTTGGCTCACCGGCCTGGGCGTCTGCACCGGCCTGGTGCTGGCCTTCGCCCTCGCCCACGGGGTCGCCAACCTGCTTTACGACGTCAGTCCCAACGATCCCGTCGTCTTCTCCACCATCACCGCCATCATCACCGCCGTAGCCTTGCTGGCCAGCTGGCTGCCCGCCCGCCGCGCCGCGCACATCGATCCCATGGCAGCCCTGCGCGACGAGTGAAGAGGAACACAAGCAGCCGGGACTGCCGCACCTTGTGCGATCCCCCAGCCGGGGAGCCCGCCGGCCTCTCTTGGCGTAAACTATCCTTCCATCGGTAGAGTTCAGCACACAGAATGCTTGTGTAATTTCAAGGAGGCTCCATGGAGCCAGACGTTCCGCCCCCGCAGCCGGAAGCGCCGGCCGCCCAGCCCACCGCGGAAATATCCCCCGTGCCCGAACCCGTTGCCATCTTCCCTGATCCCTGGGAAACTCGCGCTGTGCGCTGGGTGTTCCTGGGCAGCCAGGGCCTGCGCGCCGGCTGGTCGGTGCTCGCTTTCTTCCTCCTGTTCGCCGTCTTTACCCTCGGTGTCGGATTTACGTTCCTCCATTTTCACCTCATCAAGAAATCCGACTTCACCGCCGCCACGGCCTTCTTCGGAGAGTTGATCTCCTTCCTGGCCATGGTGGGGGCAGCCGCGATTGTCGCCCTCGTCGAGCGCCGCCGCAGCAGCTTCCTGGCCTTCAATCTCACCGGCCCTCGCCGTCTGCCGCATTTTCTTTCCGGCCTGGTTGCGGGATTCGCTGCCCTCTCCGCGCTCATCGGCGCCCTCGCCTGGGGCCACTGGCTTACCTTCGGCCCCATCGCGCTCTCCGGCGCTGAAGTCTTCAAGTTTGCCGCGCTCTGGGGAGCCGCCTTCCTCCTTGTGGGCTGCGTGGAAGAGGGCATCTTCCGCTGCTACCTGCAGTTCACCCTCACCCGCGGCATCAACTTCTGGTGGGCGCTGGGCGTCATCGCCCTCATCTGCGGGGATCTGCTGCTGAGGGGCAAAGGCAACGGCATCTGGGGCGTCTACATCATTGCCCTGCTGGGGCTGGTTCCTTGCCTGCTGCTGCACTTGAACAAGGTGGAGGGTTCCGCCTTCTGGCAGGCCGCCTGGGTCACTTCCACCCTCTTCGGCTTCGTCCATACCGGCAACAACGGCGAAAACTGGATCGGCATCTTTGCTGCGGCGGCCATCGGCTTTGTCTTCTGCGTCAGCGTCCGGGTTACCGGCTCGGCCTGGTGGGCCATCGGCTGCCACGCCGCATGGGACTGGTCGGAGACTTACTTCTACGGCGCCGCCGACAGCGGTAACGTGGCCACGGGCCATTATCTGACCACCAGTCCGGCGGGCGCCGCGCTGTGGAGCGGCGGCGCCGACGGCCCCGAAGGCAGCGTGCTGGTCATTGCGGTCATCCTGCTCCTGCTCGTCGCCCTGCTCGTCATCTATGGCCGCGCCAGGCCCGTGCCTGTCCCCGCACCTGCTGCGGAGTTGGCCGCCTGATAACTCCATGCGTCTCTGGCTCAACCGGACCGGCGAAGTCTCCCTGCGCGAGCAGTTGATCACCCAGGTTGTCCTCGCCATCCTGTGCAAGGAACTGCTCCCAGGCCAGCGGTTACCAAGCACTCGCGATCTGGCGCGGCGTTTCGGCATCCATGCCAACACCGCCAGCGCGGCGTACCGCGAGCTGGAACGCGAAGGCTGGCTCGAATTCCGCCATGGCAGCGGCGTCTACGTGCGAGCCAACCGCCCTGCCGCGCCGCTCTCAAAGGAGCTTGTGGTCGATCAGCTCATTGGCGAGCTGGTTGTGAAGGCCCGCAAGCTCGGCGCACCTCAAGCTCTCGTCAGAGCCCGCCTGCGCCGCTGGCTATCGATGGAGCCCCCGGCGCGCTGGCTGCTCATCGAGCCTGACCCGGAGCTGCGCCGCATCGTGATTCACGAGATGGAGCAGGCTTTGGCGCTGCCGATTGCCGGATGCGCCCCCGAAGAATGCGCGCAGCCCGGATTGCTGGAAGGGTCGATGCCTGTGACCGTGCCCAGCAAGGCCGCGGCGGTGCGCAAGCTGCTGCCTGCCGGAATCGAGCTGACCGTGCTCCAGGTGCATCCTGTCTCGCTCGAGCTTCTGGCGCATTTGCAGCGTTATCTGCCCGAGCACGCTGGAGAGCTGGTGGGCATCGCCTCGCGATGGCCGGAGTTTCAGCGCATTGCCCAGACGCTGCTGATCGCCGCCGGACTCCCGCCTGAGAGCTTGGTGGTGCGCGACGCAAAGCAGCCCGGTTGGAAGCGCGGGCTGGAA
This sequence comes from Occallatibacter sp., assembly GCA_036404455.1. Lineage (GTDB taxonomy): Bacteria > Acidobacteriota > Terriglobia > Terriglobales > Acidobacteriaceae > Telmatobacter. Next base: position 3,459 of record DASWZM010000309.1, read on the forward strand.
ACGACCTCAGGCGTGGTCTGCGATGCGGTCACCGCGCTGGAGTTGCCGGTGGGGGCCTTCCCGCTGCGCTTCAAGCTGCTCGACGGGCCGACCTTAGCCGGGTTGCGCAGACAGGAAGAGCAGCATTTCCCTTCCGCATAGTGCCTTGATTCATACGTCCGCTCGATAAAAGCTGTCACCTTGAGCAGGGTTGGGAGCGTTGCCGGGGTGGTTGAGCGCCCAACGGAGTCGAAGGACCTGCTTTTCCATCGCTTAGTACTACAGTTGTAAATCGAAGATTCCGGAGGGAGAAGGGGGTTTTAACCCCCTGAACGATGGCGATTTGACGTGGCCTTTAGGCCCGGGCCTGCGCGGGTCTTCAGGTATTAAGTGAAATACAACTGTAGTCCTTAAGAACCTGTCCAAAAAATTGCAACGCCGGATCCGGCGCATCGACCCGGGATGCGCTTCCCATCGCATCCGGAAAATCGGATGACCTTTTGCAGAAGATTATGTGCCCGCGGCGCATAATGTGAATTGAATGGGCCCCGGAAGCAAGGCTGGAGAGTTCCACCAAGCCACGCATAAGTCTGGAAGCTGCTCGCAGGCAGGCGCGCAGAAATGGGGCCTTGTCTCTCGGAATGTGGGATGCGAAGATCGCCCGGGCACCGAAAAAGCGGCC
>DASWZM010000310.1:0-2838 GCA_036404455.1 Occallatibacter sp.
CGCAGCAGAAAAAGGGGGATTCACGATGCGTTTAAAACCAATTCTGAAGATGGCTGGGATGCTGGCCGTGGCGGTCATGGTTACGCCGGCGTCGATTCAGGCGCAGGGCAGCGATACGGTGCTGAAGCCGACGGACACGCAGAAGCTGTTGCCGGCGAGCGTGTATTACAAGGGGATGTCGGCGCCCACGCAACTACGGAACTCGGGGGGCGTAAAGCTTGCCGACGGGTACTTTGTGCTGGCCACGCTGGTAGACACCAGCGGCTATGCGACCGATATACAGGCGAAGTACCAGGCCTACTTCATCACCGAGGTTGCGCTCAAGGTGGGCGGAGAGAACCTGCCGACGGGGATCTATGGCGTGGGATTCGTGGCGGACAACAAGTTTGTGGTGACCGACGTGGGCGCGCATGACGTGCTCACGGTGAGCGCTGGCGAGGATGCGGGGCTCAAGCGGCCGATGCCGCTGCAGGTGACGGTCGACCCGGCGGGGGGCTTCCGACTCTATGCCGGGCGCAAGTATGTGATCTTCAGCCGGTAGAGCGACTCAGGCGCCAGTTGCCGGTGGCCGGGCTCCCCGGGGTCTGAACAGGAGACTTGGGAAGCCCGGCTTTCGTCCATCCCGGTTTTCGTCTATATTGTTACTCACCCGGCATTGCGCGGCCTGGGTGCGAGATTTTCTTCCCCTGCCCGCTTGCGGGCCAGATTCCGATCATCGTCGGTTCTATCAAATTGCAGGTGATTCCTCCAGCGAACAGTGGGGTGCGGACATGCCTCTGAAACTGACGGTCAACAACGTCGCTACGACGGTGGACGTTCCGCCCGATACGCCGCTCTTGTGGGTGCTGCGGGATGTTCTGAACTACAAAGGCGCCAAATACGGGTGCGGGATCGGTCTCTGCGGCGCGTGTACGGTGCTGCTGGGCGGCCGGGCGGTGCGCTCCTGCATGACGCACGTGAGCGCGGCGGCGGGTGAGCCGGTCACGACCATCGAGGGGCTTTCGCCGGACGGAATGCACCCGGTGCAGGTGGCGTGGGAGGCGCTGGACGTGCCGCAATGCGGCTACTGCCAGGCCGGGCAGATCATGTCTGCCGCCGCGCTGCTCCAGCGCACGCCCCATCCCACGGATGCGGAGATCGATACGGCCATGAGCGGCAACCTGTGCCGCTGCGGAACCTATACGCGCATCCGTCAAGCCATTCATGAAGCAGCAGAAGCGGGCGCGGCAACCCGCGCCAAGTGAAGGAGGGCCACCCGATGCGCTTGAATCGTAGATCGTTTTTGCAGTTGACGGCCCTTGCGGGCGGCGGCCTCGCTCTGGATCTTTATCGCTCACCGCTTGCCGCAGCTCAGGGACCAGGGACGCCGCCCGACCTTACGCCACAGGCATTCATCCACATCGCTCCGGATGGCGTGGTCACCATCATGGCGCGTGCCTCGGAGTCTGGCCAGGGCATGCGAAACATGCTGCCCATGCTCATCGCCGAGGAACTGGATGTCGATTGGAAGGATGTTCGCGTCGAGCAGGCCGACCTGAACGAGAAGATATACGGCCGGCAGTTTTCCGGCGGATCCGCGAACACCCCGATGGGCTGGGATCCCATGCGCCGCGTCGGCGCAGCCGGCCGCCAGTTGCTCATCACCGCCGCTGCGCAAACGTGGGGCGTGCCGGTCGCCGAATGCACCACGCAATCTGGCCGGGTGCTTCATGCCGCCTCCGGGCGCTCCGCAAGTTATGGAGAGCTGGCCGCCAAAGCTGCCGCGCTGCCTCCGCCCGCGCTCAGCAGCGTCAAGCTCAAAGACCCCAAGGACTACCGCATTATCGGCCACTCGCAAATGGGCGTGGACACGCACGCCATCGTCACCGGCAAGCCCCTCTTCGGCATCGATGTGACGCTGCCCGGAATGCTGTACGCATCCATTGAGAAGGCACCGGTCTTCGCCGGAAAGGTGAAGACGGCCAACATCGATCAGATCAAAACGCTGCCGGGCGTGCGCCATGTCCTGGTCATTGATGGCGGCATCACTCCCGCCGCCTTCACGCCCTGGGAGCCTGGGATGGAGCCGGGCATCGCTATCGTGGCTGATACCTGGTGGCAGGCGCAGCAGGCCCGCAAACAGCTCAAGGTTGACTGGGACCTGGGCCCCGCAGCCACGCAAAGCGCGGAGGGCTTCAAGAAGCGGGCTGAAGAACTGCTGCAGGCTCCGCCCGCCACCACGGTTCGCAAATATGGCGACGTGGACGCCGCGCTGAAGTCATCGGCCAAGGTAGTCGAGGCCACCTACCAGTATCCGTTCATTGCGCACGTCACGCTTGAGCCACAGGGCGCCACTGCGCACTGGAAAGACGGCAAGCTGGAGATGTGGTCCACCAGCACGCTGCCCGCGGATGGCCTCGAACTGGTAGCCAAGACGCTTGGCATCCAGGAGAGCGACATCACCACCCACATGATGCGCGCGGGCGGCAGCTTTGGCCGGCGGCTCCAAAACGACTACCTGGTCGAGGCCGCATGGATCGCCAAGCACATTGACACGCCGGTCAAGCTGCTCTGGTCCCGCGAAGATGACATCGCCCACGACCCATTCCGCCCAGGCGGAACGATGGGCCTTAAAGGCGGGCTCGATGCGCAGGGCAAGCTCACTGCCTGGCGGCAGCACTTTATCACGTATGGCGATGGAAAGCACGCGACTTCCGGGGGCGGCATTGGAGGAGATGCGTACCCCGCGGACTTTCCGCCGGCTTACGCGCTGTACACTTCCATGCAGCCGCTGATGCAGCGCACTGGAGCGCTCCGTGCCCCCGGCGACAACGCCTACTGCTGGGTGGCGCAGTCCTT
>DASWZM010000311.1:0-14375 GCA_036404455.1 Occallatibacter sp.
CTTGCAGAACCTCAAACCGCGGGTTGCACACGATCTGTTCTGCGAAACCCCCACTCCGGGCCCAAATCAGGTCGTGCTGGAAATTGGCGAGTTACACCACAGGCTGGTAGGGAAGCTCTGATTAAGTTCGCGCGCATGTGCCATCATTCCCTCAGGGGCTAAAGCCCGTCCTAATTTTGCTGCGCTTACGGCACGACTGAAGTCGCGCCCTTTCAAAGCATCGACTTATTCAGAGGTTCCTTAGGTGTGCGCGTTGTAATCGGGCGGTCCGGCAATCACCAGGCCGCTCTTCTTGCTTCCGTGAATGTACCAGAAACACCAACTGGTCTCATGCAGCTCCTTGCCGGGAGGGGCAATCAGGTCCTTGTAGGTGATCTTTCCGTAGATAAAGACCTTTTCTTCCCAGTTTTCGATGCGTTGGAAGCTTTCTTCGGAGGCGCAGAGCCCTCTGACGCCGTCCCGGCTGAAGGTCTTGATGACTGTAAATTCCCCCGGGATGAGGATGATGGGGACAAAAGGCGCGCTCGGTTCCCCGATTTTATATTCAGGGGTGGCGGGGAGGCTTGCTTCATCGACGGCAATCTTTATCTGGTCCAGATTGGCGACAATAGTGCCGGGGGAGCGGCCACGGTTTGTGGCTGTCAGCCTGAAACTGTTTTCGATGCCTAGGGAGGGCTCGACCGCGACGAGGATCCAGGGTCTTTCAGAATTGACGATGGCCTGTGCATTCAGCAAGGCGGCCTGGGCGGTTTCCTGTGCGGCAGCGGCAACGATTTCAGCGGCAGCGGTTTGGCGTTCAATCTTCTTCAGCGTGGAGACGGCGAGCATGATTCCGATGTACCCCACAATGGCCAGCGCCAGGTAGGCTGCCCATGCGATTCGATCGTGCAAGCGCCATGGAACGGGGACTGGAGAGGGAAGGGTGACGACGACGCGGGGCTGCTGGTCATCGCAGGGAAAGCCGTTGCAATCGGTTCTACCGGCAGGGCTGGCCGTGGTTTGGGGGGCGGGGACGGAAGACGGTGAAGGGGACGGAGTGTGCCGAATGGGCGGGGGTTGACTGGTTGCCTGCGCGAAGACCGGCACAGGCACTTCGGTGATGGCCAACAGCACTGCGAATATCGCCAAACCCTTAAACATCATGGCGCCAATGTACCACAGGAGAGCACTGATGCGGAGGAACAGCCGATGAGCTTGAGCGCGGCGGCGGGCGGGTGAAAAGGCGGCCGTAGCCGGGAGCCTCAGTGTTTTCGCGCCTCGGCTTCCGCCAGCCATCCGCGGCGCAAACTCTCCGCGGGGATGCCGGACAAGTAAGGCTTGATGTCGAGGATGGGCGTTTGGTCGAGCATGTCAACGCCACGAACGTAGAGCGAGCTCTTTTCGCGGCGAAGCAGTTCGACGACGGTAAGGCCAATGGGGTTTGGGCGGCGCGGAGAGCGAGTGGCAAAGACACCGTGCGGATGAATGTCGGAGGGCGGTGTGCCGATCAACTCGAAGGCGCTGGAGCGGTGGAAGACCCAAAGCACGAAGAGATGCGAGAAGCCCTCAATGCCGATCAGGCCGAGGTCGAATTCAGGCAGGATATGGAGCACGCCTTCCGCATCGTGCCTGGCGCCAAGGCCCTTGGGAATTGCGGCGGCATCGTTGTAGGGGCTGTTTATGAATCCAATGGGCCGCGGCGTGAACATCAGGATGAATGCCTCCGCTTTCCAAAATAACCGCAGGCGGCGGTAGTAAGTCAGTTTGGTTTTGCACAGGGGATGACGCATCGTCAGCCCCCAGAAGCGGACTCTTGGCCTTACCGATTGTCGCAGGAATCTCTCAGCGGACTACGAGCTTCCAAGCTACAACGACAATAAAAACAAGTGCTGCAAACGCGTAAGCCCAGGCTCTTCCTTTTTGGAACTTTTCGTGATCTATCATGAAACACATCACATACTTAGCGATGATGTCACACTCTCGATGCAACGCGAAGCTGTGGATATTCATCCTGACCTGCTAGGCAGGCGGCAGCGAATACTTTGTCGGCTCGCCAAATTGTCGGATTGAATGGTGGACCTGATCGGGATCGAACCGATGACCTCTTCCATGCCATGGAAGCGCGCTCCCAGCTGCGCCACAGGCCCACGTGCGGAAGGATGCAACTGTCCTATTGTCACCGTTGGGGCGGATTTCGTCAAACCGGGCGAGGTGAGGCTGGAGTGGGTGCGAGTTTGGCGTTTTGGAACCGGAAGAGGGGTAAATTGGGGGTATCCCTGAGGAGGTTAGAACCATGCGGGCAGCTGTCGTGAATGTTCTGGGCCAGGCGGAACGTGGAGGCCGTCACTTCTGCGGATGTGAACGCGGTGATCGCGCTCGGGGCACCGGAGGATTCGGTGCGCGAGGCCTTTGCCGCCGAGTCCGTAAACGGGATCGACGTGGTGATCGATTACTTGTGGGGACGGCCCACGGAACTGTTGCTGGAGGTGCTGGCCAGGGGCTTCCGCGCCAGTTCCACGCGGCCGACGCGGCTGGTAGAGGTGGGCGAAAGCGCGGGCAAGACGATCACCCTGCCCGGGGCGATCCTGCGCAGCATCGATCTGACGCTCAAGGGCAGCGGATTCGGCTCCGCGGCGCTGGAGCAGATTCTTGCCGCGATTCCCACGCTTTTTGGGCTGGCCGCGGCGGGAAGCCTCAAAATCGCTGTAAACCCCGTTCCTCTGACGGACGTGGAGGCGGCGTGGAGCCGCGTTGAAAAGGGGCGGCGGATCGTTTTTACGGTATAGAGAGCGAGGAGGAGGCTGGTGACGGAAGTTTGCCAACTTGCGTGACCGGGAACACTTTAGGCGGGTTCCGGTGTCTAAGACAATAGGGTTCGCGGGACATTTGGTTTCCAGCGGTGTTCCGTCTCCCGCGCACTCGGTGGCGGAATCGGAGTTCCCGGCGGCAGATTCAGGCTGTTGCGGCGAGTGGCGCCGACAAGCATACGGGTTGTGGGCATTCGGGCGATTTGCTCGGTGCAAATTTTTTCCAGATGCCAAGTGTGCTTGTGTTGCGGTATAGGTGGGAGGACACTGAATTGCAGGCGGACCTCACCATGGGCAATCTTGCCAGCGCGCTGACGCTCCAATCCGAAGAGGCGGCTCTGATCGCGGAACTGCGGGCCGGCTCGGAGGAGGCGTTTGCGGGGCTGATCACGCGCTTCCACCAACCGATCTACTCCTTGCTGGCGCGGACCGTGCATGACCGGGCCGATGCCGCCGACCTGACCCAGGAAGTCTTTGTGAAGATTTTCCGGGGGGTGGGCAACTTTCACGGGGAGTCGTCTTTGCGGACGTGGATCTACCGCATCGCGCTGCGCGAGGCCTCGAACCAGCGGCGCTGGTGGATGCGGCACAAGCAGCGGGAGATCCCCATCGAGCAGGAGATGACCGAGGGGGAATACGGGGCGCCGGTTCGGTTGAAAGAGATGCTGGTAGACCCCGGTGAGTCGCAATTCGAGGTCGCGGTGCATGCCGAGAACCGGGCGCGGGTGGAAGCGGCGTTGAAGCTGGTGCCGGAGCCGTTCCGGACCACCCTGATTCTGCGCGACATCGATGGATTTGTGTACGAGGAAGTAGCGGAGTTGCAGGGCGTGAATCTGGGGACGGTGAAGTCGCGGCTGGTGCGGGGACGCGCTTGTTTGAAGGCGATTCTGACGGCGTCGAATGCCGGCGAATGTACCCCGGCGCGCGCGGGATTCGAGGTACCTCTGGGAGAGGAGGCACGATGAGCGGCTGCAATGAAGTGCAGGCAAAGTTTACGGAGTATCTGGATGACCGGCTGAACGGACGGGAGATGCAGCGCATCGCCGCTCACCTGGAGGATTGCCGGGAGTGTGCCGGCGAGTGGGTATCGCTGTGCCAGATGCAGGCGTCGCTTTCCGCCCTGGGCCCGGTGTCGGAGCCCGAGGACCTGCTGCTGCGGGTTCGCGTGGCGGTCAGCCAGGAGCAGGCGCGCAGCCGCCGCAGCTTCTGGCAAGGGTGGAATCTGGCCTGGAGAAACACGGTGGGACCCTTTCTGCTGCAGGCCGGGGCGGGTTTTGCGAGCGCGGTGCTGCTGCTGGGCTCGATCATTGTGCTGGTAACCATGTTTACCCAGCCGGAGATGGCGCAGGCCACCAAGGACGAGCCGCTGGGGAACCCCACGGCGCCCCGCCTGGTGAGTCTATCCAGCGTCGCGGGCAACAACCAGATTGGCGCCCTTTCCGGCCCAGTGGTCGTGGAGGTCAAAATCAACGGGGCGGGCCGGGCGTACGACTATCGCATTGTCTCCGGCCCCACCGACGAGGCGACCCGCGCGCAGATTGAGAACATGCTGGTATCGAGTTGGTTTGAGCCGGCGCGGTTCTTTGGCCAGCCGGTGCGCGGGCTGGCGGTGCTGTCGTTCTCCGGCGTTTCTGTGCGCGGATAGGGCCGGACCAGGGAATAGGGAGTCGGGAATAGGGACCAGGGAGCAGATAAACATCATGCCCCGCTTGGACATTGTCCGGGCGGGGCATTTTATTTGTCCCTCCCGGACGGCGCAATTCACTATCAGGACCTCCGCAGCTAAAGATCGGAATGCGTTGTCGCGGTCGTTCCGCCCCCCCGTTTGACCCTGCCGGTGCGTCTAACTAGACTTACAGGCAGGGTTTCATTATGACGTTGTATCGATTTCGATCGCCGGCGGTTCTTTCCGCTGCATTCTTGTGCCTGTTGGTGGGTTTTCCGGTCGCCATGGCTCACGCCCAATCCTCTGACAGCAGTTCATCCAGGAATTCGTCGAAGGGGCAGAGTTCGTCTTCGCAGAATTCGTCTTCGCAGGCCATTCAGCAGGAGAAGGCGCCCTCGCTGATCGATCCGGCCGGTCCGACCATCTCGCTGGTCAGCTCGGAGCCGGTGTTCCTGATGGCGGCTGCCTTGAACGCGTGCGGTTATGACGAGGGGCTGGAAGAGAGCGCACCGGTGCGCAAGCGAGTCCGGGACGAGATCAACCGGGCGCTTGCCAAAAGCGAGGACGCCCGCGACAAGCGCGACAAGGTGTGCCTCTACATTGCCCAGCACCGCACAACGGGTTCGGAGCGGGACATCGCGCAGTACATTTCGCTGGCCTTGTATCTGACGCCGCCGCCCGAGCTCGAGACCTCGGAAGAGTTGACGGAGATGCCGCCCGACTCGACGCAGGTCGTGGAGATTGTGCCACTGCTGAAGGACTTTGTTGCCGCGGTGGACCTGCGCGGGATATGGCTGGCGGTCCATCCCGTTTACGACCGGGAGGCCGACCGGCTGCACGATCCGCTTTCGAAGATGATTGTGGGGACCAATTTGTACCTCAAGATGCCGGCTGAGACCTATGTGGGGCGGCGGTTTCTGGTAGTCATTGAGCCGCTGCTCTCGCCGTACACGGTGAATGCCCGCATCTACGGGACCGATTACGTGGTGGTGGTCTCGCCGGTGAACGGGCAGATTCGCATGAATGACGTGCGCCACGTGTACCTGCATTACGTGATCGAGCCGCTGCTCAACGCGCGGGCCAACGCCATTGACCGGGCGCAGCCGATTCTGAAGGAGGTACGGGAGGCTCCAATGGAGTTCCGCTATCGCTCCGACACGGTGCCGCTAACCATCGAGTGTCTGATCAAGGCCATCGAGGCACGGACCATGGATACAGGGGTCCCGGTGTACAAGATTCCGGCGAATGCGGAGCGCGAGGACATGCCGCGTTATGAGCACGAGCGGCAGGTTTACCAGCAGAAGGTGGATGCAGTGCGGCTGGCGACCGTGAGGCACGATATGACGCAGGGATTTGTTCTGACACAGTATTTTTATGAGCAACTGATTCAGTTTGAGAAGGACCCGGCGAGCCTGCGGGACATGATCGGCGAGATGGTGTACACCATGGACGTGGACCAGCAGGTACACCGCGCGCGGCAGATCGACTTCGACAAGGAGGCGGATGAGGAGGTGTTGGGGCGCAGCAAGCCGCGCAAAGTGACGGGATTGGATTTGGCCGAGGCGCGTCTTGCGGCTGGGGACGTGGCCACGGCCAGCGCGTTGGCGCGGCAGGCGCTGACGGTCCGCAGCGATAGCCTGGAGGCGGTGGCGGATGGCGCCCGGGCCAACTTCATCCTGGCCAGGGCAGCGATCCTGACCGGTCATCCGGAGGACGCGATCAACGATTTCCAGAAGACGCTGGCCATCAGCAAGGCGCCGCGGCTGCTGGCGTGGTCGCACATTTACCTGGGCCGGATGCTGGACCTGGACTGCAAGCGCGACCAGGCCGTTTCCGAGTACAAGTTGGCGCTCACGGTGCGCGACGGTCAGCAGGATACAAGGCTGGCGGCTGAGCGGGGCGTGAAGGCGGCCTATGCGGTGAAGGGCCACAGTTGCGACGAGGACGCGGACGACGACTCGCCCGGCGCGGGACCAGAGAAACCGGGCGGAGCGACGCCGCAGACTGGAGCCGCGGGGCAAACCGGGACGCAGCAGCCGCAATAATCCGGCGCAGAGGGCCTACGGGTTCCACGCGTAGTCTAATAAGTACATTGGGCGTTAGCCAGGAGGGAGTCCACTGCCGCGGCGCTGTCCCCCCAAAAGCAAGTCAGGAAGCAAGGAGCAGATTGAGGCGAACGTGGAAGCAGTCTTGGCCGAATTGGAAGCTGCACTTGGGTATGGCTTTGCCAGGCGCGAGCTGCTGGTGTGCGCGCTGACGCACCGGTCCCTGATGAGCGGGCGGGGAGCGAACGGGCAGACGGCAAACGAGCAGGCGGCTGAGAAGGGGGATGAAGAGGTCCAAGGCGCAGGGGACAATGAGCGCCTGGAGTTTCTGGGCGACGCGGTGCTGGGTCTGGTGGTGGCGGAGGCGCTGTTTTTGGCGCATCCGGAGTGGCAGGAAGGGGAGTTGACCCGCGTCCGCGCGCAGTTGGTGAGCCGGAAGCACATGGCGGAGGTGGCGCAGGCGATCGGGCTGGGGAGCCACCTGCGGCTGGGCCGGGGCGAGGAGCGCGGTGGCCTGAGGTACAAGAGCACGGTGCTTTCGAATAGCATGGAGGCAGTGCTGGCCGCGCTGTTCCTTGACGGGGGCCTGGAGCCGGTGAGGGTTTTTGCCCGCCGCAACGTGATGGGCGAGGCAGCCGAGGAGTTGGCGCGAGAGTTGCTCTCCGGGGCCGCGCTGGGCAACTATAAATCGGCGCTCCAGGAGCACCTGCAGGCGGTGCAGGCGGGAACGCCGGTGTACAGGGTAAAGAGTGAAAGCGGTCCCGACCACCGCAAGCGGTTTCTTGTTGAGGTCCGGCTCAAGAAGGACGAAGGCGAACCGGGCCAGGCGCTGGCGCGGGGCAAGGGGAGCACAAAGAAGCTGGCGGAACAGGATGCCGCGCGGCGAGCGCTGGAGCGGCTGGGGGCAGGAGCGGCCAGAAGCAGCGCCCCGGCGCCCGGCACGGAAGAGGAGGAGCAATCAACGGAATGAGCACCCCAGCCCAAGTGCCGGACCCGTCCAAACCGTGCGTTTCGCACGTGCGGCTTCATCTTCTCACCGTGCCCGAAGCTCTGGCTTCGCTGCTGCAGACGGTGGTGGTGGCGCTATTTCTGCTGACGTTTTTGCTTCAACCCAATTTGATTCCGTCTGAAAGCATGGAGCACACGCTGCTGGTGGGAGATTTTCTGCTGGTGAACAAGCAGGTTTATGCTCCGGCAGACAGACTGAGCCGATGGCTGCTTCCCTATCGCGAAATTGCTCGCGGAGATATCGTGGTTTTCCACCATCCGCGACACCCCTATGTCGTCAAGCGGGTGGTGGGCCTTCCCGGCGACCGGCTGCGCATTGAAGACGGCCGGGTGACGGTGAATGGCGCCGCCCTGGACGAGCCCTACGCGACCTTCGAGCCCGCGGCAGCCAACCCCTTCCGCGACGAGTTTCCCGCCGACGTCTATTCCGATCCCGAGGTCGATCTTGGCTGGTGGAGACAGATGCGTGCCCTCACACGCGACGGCGAACTGACGGTCCCGCCGGGCGAGTATTTCGTTCTTGGCGACAACCGCAATCACAGCGACGATTCCCGCTTCTGGGGCTTTGTCTCGCGGTCCCAGATCGTGGCGCGGCCGCTGGTGATCTACTTCTCGCTGACCCGCCCCTCCACTACCGATGTGCAACAGGCCGCGGATGATAGACTCGGACACGACAGGGAACTCTCGGCGAAACTGACGGGATTTGCGCGCTGGAAGCGCATCTTTCACGTTGTGCATTAGGGCCGATCCACCTGCAAGACGGCCGGGAGGCCAGGAGTATTTCCGCAAAGAGCGACAGGATGACGAAGAAAAAAGCGCCGACCCCCAGGACGCCGATCGAAGCCCAGCCAAATGCGGCCCCGGTTGCCGTTGAAAACAGGGTGGAAGAGACGCCGTATGAGGCGGTTGCCAGCATCTGTTCAGTGCTGGTTGTGGGACTGTTCATTCTCACGTTCCTGGGTCAGAACTTTGTGATTCCCTCGGGTTCGATGGAGAATACGCTGCTGGTGGGCGACCACCTGGTGGTTGACCGGATCACGCTGGCCCCGGCGTCGCAGTGGATGCCGCTGGTTCACTATCGCGAGCCCAGGCGGGGCGATATCGTGGTCTTTCTCAAGCCCGTGCCGGACTTTCCCGAAGGGAAGCCGGAATACCCATTCCTGGTGAAGCGGCTGGTAGGTGTTCCCGGCGACCATATCCATCTGCGCGACGGCATCGTGATCCTCAACGGCGTGGCCCAGAGTCCGCCCAGGGAAGGGAAGGATTCGCCGACCGCGTTCAACGAGTTTCTGGATGAGTTCCCGTCCATTCCGCCATCCCCGGACATTGGCTCGACCGAGGCTTGGAGCGTGGACTTTCCCAATCACATCGAGGATGGAGATCTGGTGGTTCCGCCGGGCAAATACTTCATGATGGGCGATCACCGGCACAACAGCCTGGATTCGCGCTACTGGGGCTTTGTGTCCAGCGAGAACATAGTCGGGCGTCCGCTGTTCAACTATTGGTCGTTCAAGGCCTCGGAGGACCAGTTGGAACAGTCCGGGATGGTCAATAACCTGGCGTGGATGGGCCACGTGGCGCTGCACTTCTTTACCGATACGCGCTGGAAGCGGACGCTGAATCCCGTTCGTTGAAGCGGAATACCATGACGGAAGACGTGCAAGGCCGGCAAAGAAAGCGCATGCGGCTTTGGCTGGCCCTGGCGGTAACAGTGGCCATCCTGGCGGTGGTGCTTGTGCCGCCGCTGGTGAGCATCAGCCGTTACAAGAGCAGGATTACGCAGTTGATGTCGGTGTCGCTGGGCAGGCCCGTGCGGCTGTCGTCGGTGGAGTTGCGGCTGTTGCCGATACCGGGCTTTGTCTTGACCGACCTGACGGTGGAGGAAGATCCGGCCCTCGGCGCCGAGCCGGTGCTGCATGCGAGCACGGTTACGGCTTCCATCCGGCTTCTGTCGCTGTGGCGGGGGCGGCTAGAGATCAGCCGCATCAGCGTGGACGACGCCAGCCTGAATCTGCTGCGCACCGCGTCGGGCCGCTGGAACCTGGATTCGCTTTTTCGTACGGCAGCCGCGAAGGCCCAGCCCGCGGCAGCCGGCTCCGGGCAGAGCCGCGCCGTTCCGCTTCCGTACCTGGAGGCGACCAACTCACGGATCAACATCAAAAGCGGGGCTGAGAAGCTGCCATTCTCGCTGGTGAACACCGATCTATCGTTGTGGCAGGAGGACCCGGGCGACTGGCGGATTCGACTTCGCGGCCAACCGGCGCGCACTGACCTGAGCCTGGACCTTGCCGACACCGGGTTGGTGCGGCTGGAGGGAAGCGTGCGCCGGGCGGCGGAGTTGCGGCAGATCCCAGTGCACCTGGACGTGGAGTGGCGGGAGGCGCAACTGGGCCAACTGACGCGGCTGGTGATCGGCTCGGACCCCGGCTGGCGGGGCGATCTAACCGGGGAACTGCATCTGGACGGCACCGCCGATGCGGCGCAAATCAAGATCCGGCTGCGCGCGGCGGGCGTTCATCGTGCCGAGTTTGCCCCGGCCGCGCCGCTGGATTTCGACGCCACCTGCGGCTTTTTGTACCACTATTCAAAGCGCACGGTGGAGAAACTGGTGTGCGACTCACCACTTGGCGATGGGCGAATCCACCTGGCCGGGGAGCTGCCGGCCGGCGGCCGGCAGCAGTTTTCAGTGGAACTTGACCGGGTTCCGGTGGCAGCCGGCCTGGATGCGCTGCGCACCGTGCGCAGCGATTTTGGCCCCGGCCTGGAGGCCACGGGCGCAATCAGCGGCAAGATCGGCTACTCCGAGAGTGCCACTGAAACGGCCGCGCCGGAGAGGGTGGTGGGCAGGAAGAAGCAAGGCAAGGTTCCCTCGGCGAAGGCGCATCCGGCAACTCAAGGGCCGCTTACCGGCAGCTTTTCAGTGGAAGATTTTCAACTGAGCGGGGACGGGCTCCGCACGCCCATTCAGACGCCCAGGTTGGTGCTGGAGCCGATGTTTGAAGCCGCGCAAGGCCAACAGCAGGGCCAGTCCCCATCTCCGGCTCGGCCACCAGCCCTGTCCCCGGCACTGGCGGCAACCGTGGCTATTCCTGCCGGCGGGGCAGTTCCCCTCACGGTCACTGTGCGCCTGGCGCTCGCCGGCTACCAGGTCACAGCGCACGGGCAGGCCAGCGTTACCCGGGCCAGGGAACTGGCGCATGTGGCCAGAATGGCAAATGCCTCGGTGCTGGATGAACTCGCTGGAGATCCCATAGGTGTGGATCTGAATGCCGACGGTCCGTGGCTGCCGGCGCAGAGTATTCCCTTCAGCGCCAATTCGCCTACCGGTGCTGCGCACATTGCCGGGACTGGGCCAGACGGGCTGGCGCTGACCGCAGCAGAGGCCGGAGTGCCGGCGGCCGACAGCCTGAGCGGCACCGTGAATTTGCGCAATGCCAACTGGAAGGCCGATTACCTGGCCAGCCATGTGGAGATTGCGCAGGCCACGCTGCACCTGGGCAATGGCGAGTTGCGCTGGGACCCGGTGGTTTTCTCTTATGGTCCGGTGAAGGGCACGGCAAGCCTGAGTGTGGCCGCACCCTGCGCTTCGACCCAACCTTGCGTGCCCAGGTTTCCTCCACGCTTTGAGGTCCAGTTCGGCGATCTGGACGCTGCCGCGCTGCAGGCGGCGATTCTGGGAGCGCGCGAGCCGGGCACGCTGCTCTCCACGCTGATCGCCCGCCTAGGGCGATCGAACACACCGTCCGCACCGGTGTGGCCGCAGCTTGAGGGCACGGTGCAAGCCGATTCCCTGATTCTGGGGCCGGTCACGCTACGGCAGGCAACGGCCACGCTGCGCATTCTGGAGAGCGGGGCCGAGATCACGGACCTGGATGCCGGTGTGCTTGGGGGCCGCGTGCATGGATCGGGCATGCTGCGCACCGCGGGGACCGATCAAAGCAAGCCCGCCTATACGCTCGAGGGCAAGTTTGAAAAGCTCAGCCCGGTGGATGTGGGCCAGTTGCTGGGGCTGCGCTGGTCAGGCGGCGCTTTCGACGCAGACGGCAAGATCGAGCTCTCGGGATTCACGGACAAAGATCTGGCTGGCTCGGTGAAAGGCAGGTTGCATTTCGAGTGGCGGGAGGGGCGGGTGGGCGGCCCTGTGACTGAAGGGGATGTTCCCGCGGCGCTGTCGCGATTTGACCGTTGGAGTGGGGACGCCGAAATTGGCAGCGGCACGATTACGCTCAAGCAGAATCAGGTGCGGCAAGGCTCGCGGAAGCGGGCTGTCGAAGCCGAGCTGACCCTCGGCGACCCGCCCAAGGTCACCTTTGCCGCACGGAAAGAGACGCGAGCGAAGCGCTGAACCGCTTCCCGATACAATGGAGGTATGGGTTTATCCATAGCTTCTTCTGCAGTTCAGATCCGCTGCAAGGGCATTCTATTCGACATGGACGGGATTCTGATCTCGTCGTTGGGTTCGGTGGAGCGCAGTTGGACCAAGTGGTCTCTGCTGCGCGGCGTGGACCCCGAGTACGCGTGCAGCATCGCCCACGGCTGCCGGGCCATCGAGACCGTGGCCACGCTGCGCCCGGACCTGGACCCTGTGGCGGAACTGAAGGTCATCGAGGACATCGAGCTCGCGGACGGTCAAGGGCTCGCGGTGCTGCCCGGCGTGCTGGAGTTGCTGGCGGCGCTGCCCCCGTGCCGCTGGACGGTGGTGACCAGTGCAACCGAGCGGCTGGTGCGTGAGCGGTTGGCTTCAAGCGGCATTCCCGTGCCGAAGCAGCTCATTGCGGCCGAGAGCGTGACCCAGGGCAAGCCGCATCCAGAGGCTTTTCTGGCTGGAGCGGCGCTGCTGGGGTTCGCGCCGGAGGAGTGCGTGGTCATTGAGGATTCGTCGTCGGGCGTCCAGGCCGGGCGCGCGGCGGGATGCACGGTGGTGGCGACCACGTTTTCGCACTCGATCGAATCCCTGGACGCGGCGCACTACGTCATCGAAGACGTCACCGGCGTGGAAGTGGAGACTCTTCCCGGCGAAGAGGGGTTGGTGCTCAGGTTCACGCCGTTGGCGGGGTAGCCCCTATTCGTTGGCTTCGACGCGGCGGCCGTGGGGGTCCTGCAGGGGGCGGGTGTTCACTTTGAAGAGGGCGGCGAAGGCCCGCAACTGGACGCGGCTCACGCTGACCGCCTGCTCGAAGACGAACCAACGCACGCCCTCGGTGCAGGGCGGGGTGGTGAGCGACCCCATGTAGGTCCAGTAACCGCGGTCGGTGGGCAGGAAACCGCCGGGGTTCACCATCTCCGTGACCTTCTCGCTGGCGCCGGCGTTTGCGGGCAGGTGGGGCCAGAGGGTAGCCAGCACGGCGTTGGGGGCGCCCGGGTCCTCGAGCAAACGCACGGCCACCACGGCAAGCCTGCCGTCGTCGCTCTTGTGCACCAGGTGGACATCCATGTCGGTCAGCTTGCCTTTTACCGCTTCCTCGCTGGGGTGGTGGAAATCGAACTCGACCAGTTCATAACGCACGCCGCCGGCCACGATGTAGCTGCCGTGGTCCACGTGAACCACGACGGTGTGGCCATTGTTTTCGAGAGTGACGGCCCCGGCGATGTAGTGAAATTCGATGGGCTGGAGCGCCTTGTTGAGGCGGGCGCCGCGCACGTCGATAGGTGACTGCTGGTGGCCTTTCGAGCAGGCTTTGTACGCCGGGTCGAGCTTGCCCCAGTCCAGTGCGCCTCGCTTCCCCTCGTAGTCCCAGGGGGCTGTGGTTTGCGCGGCGGATTGCGCGGCGGCCAGTGAGGCCAGCCCGAGTACAAAAGCGGCAAGTGCAGGAAAACGCATCGATAGCTCCTCGACAGAATGGACGCGCAGCGCGCCAGAGAGCATTCTACGGCATCTGGGTAAGGCAGCTCCTGGCTTTTAGCTTCTAGCCTCTAGCTTCGCAGGTCCCAGGGGCGGGATCTGTGGCACCTGGCCCAAGGACATCTGGATCCCGTAGAGAAGGACAGCGGCGCGGCGGGCGGTGATGTGCCCGGAGGCGAGGGCCTGCAGGGTTCGGTGGAGGATGGCCTGAGTGCCTTTGCCGTCGAGCTGGTCCGGTATTGCGATGCGGACTTCGTGCGGGCGGGCGGGACGCTGGGGGCGGGCGTGAAAGTAACAGTAAGCGCTGCCGCGCATGGCGGGCGACTGGCAATGGAGTCCGCTGGGCATGATGTGACGACATTCGTTGACCATGAAGTCCCTTCTTGCCGGTGACAGGGGGCCCCCCATCCCCACCCGGTGTGTTTGGAATAAATTGTCTATTTTCAATGCGTTGGTGGCATGGTTCTACCGTAAGTTGTTTGTTTTGAGGAGTCTGGAAGGCAAATTCCTGAAAACGGCGAACTTGCGAGGATTTGTACGCGATGCCGCGGGTCTGTGCACAGCACACAACTCTTAAAGACAGGTTAGCGGATTGAGAGAAATAACCGGCAAATGGGCTGTCAGCGGAAGGCGTTGATGATAAGGGAGATACCTTGAAGGCAGGAGGAATGGGGCTTGACACGCAGTTGCGGCGAACGTCGCTGTCGCCAGGAATGACTCTCGGTTAGCGAGAAATCGCCAGCCCCTATTTCCAGAACTGCCAGGCCTCGAAACACAGTTTGGTCTGTTGTCGTCAATCGAGGACCATGCGCATTCAGATCGGCGGACACTGGCCGACTTTGGAGGATCCATCCCCCAAGGAGTGACTCGGGCGGGTGACGCCGGTCCCGGTGAGATCTCTAGACCATGCTGGGGGTGCCGGGGATGGAAGCACCACGCCGCCCAAACCTCCCGGTTGGAGTATTCTCGCAGTGTATGAAAGGCCAGCGCATCCGTTATCAGCACACGGGGGAGTTTCACTTCCTCAC
>DASWZM010000312.1:0-3113 GCA_036404455.1 Occallatibacter sp.
ACGCCGGTGAGCCGCCGGGGCACGATCTTGCCGCGCTCGGCCACAAACCCTTGCAGCAGCCGGACATCGCGGTAGGGGATCGCGTCGATCTTCTCGGTACAGAACTTGCAGACCTTCTTGCGGCGGAAGAACTTTCCGCGAGCGCCGGGCCCGCCGGATGGTCGGGCGCCGGGTCCGCCCGCGGGCCTTCCGCCGGAGCGGGGACCTGAACCAGAACCGGGTCCAGGACCCGGTCCGGAATCCGGTCCGGACGTGGCTTGGGGTGCTGCTGCGCCCGTCTCGGGCACCCTTCCAGGGGTCTCTTCAGACATAATGTTTCCTCTTCACTCTCTTCGGTCCCGATTGCGCCCATGGGGCGCTGCGGGACAAATTGACAACTGGTTCGGGCCGGAACCGGTCACCCAGCAAACGGGGAACGGCAGCGGCAATTCGCTAGAGCGTTGCTAGACGGAGGCCTGAACCGGCTCGGCAGCTTCCGGCGGAGCGGCTGCTGCAACCGGAGCTGCGTGTTCAGTGATCACCTTCCGCCGCACGCCGCGGAGAGCCTTGACCTTGGCCAGACGCTTCTCTTCCTCGTCGATACGCACGGTGATGAACTTGATCACCGGCTCGGTGACGCGCAGGCGGCGCTCCAACTCCAACACCACCGCGCCGTTGGCCTCAATGGTCAGCAGAATGTAGTTGCCGTCGTTGAACTTGCGCACCATGTAGGCGAGCTTGCGGCGCCCCATCTTCTCGACAGTCTTGACCGCCCCACCCCCACCCGTAACGGTGGCGGTAAAACCGGCGATCAACTTGTCGACATCCTCTTCGGCCGCATCGGGCCGAACAATGAACATAACCTCATACACACGGGACATCAGCATTCCTTTTCCGCTGGACTCTCAAGGTCCAGCCTGAACCGCCGGCCAGAGCGGCCTTCCACTTGCATGTTGGACGACCGTTTTCTCGCCTTGGCGGTTTCGTGCCTTGCTTACTCTTCCGCCGGGGGAGTTTCGCTCCGGCGGTTGAACTCGTTCATCGCGGCTGCCGGCCCCAGCTCGAGGATGCGCCGCGTGGCGGTTGCCACCCGGTCCAGCACCTCGTCCAGAACCGCCAAATCCGCCTTGCGCATGGGCGACAGCAGATAATCCCTGCCGGGACGCTTGCCGCCAACGGCAGCAATGGCCTCCGGTGGAAGATCCGGTCCCACGCCGATGCGCAGGCGCAACCACTCCTGGTTTCCCAGGGTTCCGGTTACGCTGCGGGCTCCGTTGTGCCCCGCCGGCGAACCACGCTCCCTGATTTTGAAGGTCCCCAGCGTCAGGTCCAACTCGTCGTGGATAACGAGCAAATCTTTCGCCGGGTCCGCCTCAAACTCTCGAACAAGAGCGGCCACTGCCAGCCCGCTCAGGTTCATAAAAGTTTCCGGCTTGGCCAGGACCACCTCGCGCCCCGCCATGCGGCAGGTTGCGGTAACGGCCCGGCAGCGCCGGTTTTGAACCACAACCCCCTCTTGCTGGGCGATGCGGTCGATGGCCATGAACCCTGCGTTATGCGGGGTCCACAGATATTCCAGGCCGGGGTTGCCCAGCCCCACCACCAAAAAGGGGCTGCGCCGCGCACCGGACTCACTTGCCTCGGCCAAGGGTTACTTCTTCGCCTCGGGCTTCTTGGTTGCTGTTTCAGCCTCGGGCTTGCCCTTCTTGGCAACCTCAGGCTCGACTGCGGCAGCAGTAGCAGCAGTAGCTGCGGCGACGGCGGCTGCCTCGACCTCGGCCGCGGTAGGCGCTTCTTCGCGGATCGAGACCACGTGGGCCACGGTCGCATCCTCGGCATTGAGGTACTTGATGGAGCCGGAGTGGGGCAGGTCGCTGATCCGCAGCGAGTCGAACAGGGCCAGGTTGCTGACGTCGACGGCAATGTTGGCGGGAATGTCCACCGGCAGGCATTCGATCTCGACCTGGCGCAATACCTGGTCCAGGATGCCGCCGGAGGCTTTCACGCCCACCGGTATGCCCAGCAGCTTGACCCGCACCTTGACGCGGAGGGTCTTGTCCAGGGCAATCCGCTTCAGGTCGATGTGGATCAGTTGATCCTTGATCGGCTCGCGCTGCCAGTCGACGATCATGGCCTTGGCCGCGGGCTGGCCGGTGACCTCGACATCAAAAATCGTGTTGTGGCCGGTCTCAGAGAAAAGAATCCGCGAAATCTGCCTGGGGTCTACCTCGATGGCCACCGGATCATGCCCGGAACCATACAGCACGGCCGGAATCTTGCCCGCGACGCGCACACGGCGCGCAGCGTTTTTATTGAACTTGCCCTCACGGGGCCTGGCTACGACTACTTCTGGCATTCGGTCTCTCGTTTCCTGGTGTCGGGCACGGGCCGGTTGGGGTCCGCTCCCTTTGTGAAGAGCTAGCTGACAGCTCACAGCTGACAGCTAACAGTTATTGGTTATCAGCTAACCTCCGCCAGTCGTCAGTGAGAATCAATTTCCTGATGCTCACTGCCTTTGACTTTTTGCCGTCAGCTTAGTTGAACAGCGAACTTACGCTGGTCTCCATGTGGATGCTCTCGATGGCGGCGCCTAACAGGCCGGCGATGGAGAGGACTTTGATTTTGGGCACCTTGAGGGCGGCTTCCCGCAGCGGAATGGTGTCCGTTACGACCACTTGTTCGAGGCGCGAGTTGGCAATGCGGTCGATGGCCGGGCCGGAAAGCACGGCATGGCTGGCGCAGGCATAGACGGTGGCCGCGCCTGCGGCGTAAAGGGCGTCAACGGTTTTGACCAAGGTGCCGGCGGTGTCGATGATGTCGTCGATGATGAGGCAGGTCTTGCCGGTGACGTCGCCGACCACGTGCATTACCTCGGCGACATTGAGGTCAGTGCGGCGCTTGTCGACGATGGCCAGCGGCGCTCCCACTTTCTGCGCGAAGAAGCGGGCGCGCTCCACGCCGCCGGCGTCGGGCGAGACCACGGTAAGGTTGGGTAGGTTGAGCTCGCGGAAGTAGCCCACCAGCACCGGGCTGGCGAAGAGGTGATCTACCGGGATGTTGAAGAAGCCCTGAATCTGGGCGGCGTGCAGGTCGACGAAAAGGGCGCGGTTGGCGCGTGCCGTGGTGAGCAAATC
>DASWZM010000313.1:0-4297 GCA_036404455.1 Occallatibacter sp.
CCCACGACGAAGGAAGCGCATGAAGTTCAGCAAACTGAGCCAGCTTTTTCTGGTCTCTACCATCGGCCTTCTAGTGGCCATCCTCTTGACCTCTTGCGAGATCACCACCATCGACTATGTGTTCGTGGCCAATTCCGCGGGCTCGGGATCAGGCAGTGCGGGACAGATCCAAACCTTCGATGCCGACTCCGAGACAGGAGCTCTGCGCCCCGGACAGGCGACCGTGCCCAGTGGCGGAACCGATCCAGTCGCCATGGCCGCCACCGCGGACTACGCCAACCTGTACGTCGTCAACCAGACCAGCAATAATGTGGTCCACTTTGCCATATCCGGCACTGGCGTCCTGACGCAGAAGGACGTGGTCACCACCAGCAAAACGCCCGTCTACTTGGCAGTCAACGCCGCCGAAACCTACTTGTATGTGGTCTCCGGACCCAATCCTTCCGTGCTCACCGAATATTCCCTTTCCAGCGGCGCCATCGGCTCCGTGGCGGCCCAGGTCACGCTCAATCTCCCCGCCTACGCGAACGACACCATTGTTCCCACCGGCGTCACCGTGCTGGCCAACAACAATGCCGTCTACGCCACGGCCTACGATCAGTCCGCGTACAATCCCGGCGGCACCACCACCAGCACCGCAAACCCCGGATGGGTCTTCGGCTACGCCGTGGGCTCAGGCGGCGCCTTGACCGAAGCCTCCGGCAGCCCCTACAAGGCAGGCGTCAAGCCCACCGCTCTGGCCGCCGACCCCACCAGCCGCTTCCTCTATGCCACCGACTTTGCCTCCAACGAATTGATCGGCTACACCATCCAGTCGGGCAGCGTACTGGATTTCCTCATCAACGGACCGTTCAAGACCGGCAACGAGCCCTCCGCCATCGCCATCGACCCGCGCGGCATTTACATCTATGTCTCCAACGCGCTGGACTCCACAGTCTCGGCTTACGTCATCTCCCTTGCCACCGGCACTCCCTCGGCCGCGATCAACGTCACCGGCAGCCAAACCAACAGCACTGACTCCCAGCCCGTCGCCGTAATCGTGGACCCGGCCCTCGGGCGCTTCGTCTATACCGCCAACTTCCTGGGCAACTCCGTATCCGGCTTCAAACTGGACCCCACTACGGGCGCGCTCACCCTCACGCAGGCCACGCCTTACCCCAGCGGCTCACAGCCCTCCGCGCTGGCTTCCGTTCCTCACGGCAATCATTCCATCCAGACCACAAGCCCGTAGCCCGACCGGATCTTGAACGAAAAGCCCAGCCCTCGCGGCTGGGTTTTTTTGCTCAAGAATGCGAAGGCATCGCCGGGAGCCTCACCCTCGGCGCGTGTCGCTTACAGCAAAACCTGGGAAGACGTATTCCGGAGCCGCCACACTCAAGTCCGGGGCCCCCAGCCAGGAACACAGCATCCCTGGTGTTGCTCTAGAACTGTCATCTGTCATCTGTAACCTGTCATCTGTAACCGGTTGACTCACGGTCCATCCCTATCCGCACTCGCCATCGCCGCTTTCCGCTCCTTCACCACCGTGCTCACCCCCATCCGCATTCGCAGTTGCCGCTGCGCTGGCTTCTCCACCAGGTACAGCGCCAGCAGCGCCATCCCGATCAGCAGCACGTAGCTGATCCATGGGTCGAACCGGCTCAGACCCGCCCAATTCAGCACATGCGAGTCATGAATCAGATTCCAGAAGTTGAAGTGCAGCAGGTAAAGGCAATAGCTGGCCTCGCCCACAAACACCAGCGGACGCATCCCCAGCAGGGCAGCCATCGGATTATCCCCGGCCAACCCCAGAACGATGCAGCCGAACATCGGCATCAGCAGCCCGTCGTGAATAATGGCGTAAGGAACCAGCGGCCCCAGCGACAGGATTCCGAAAGCACCAAAAAAGCCGGCGAGCCCAAGGTTCAGCCGCAGGCGGCCTGGCCGCGGCACCAGCTCATCCAGGCCAGCCAGCAGAATCCCGAATACAAAGCTGGCCAGATGCGGCAGCGGCGTGAATTTCAGAGCCTGCAGCCACGGGCCCCAGCTCCAGCGGTCCGGATGCGCAATGCCGTCCGGGTTGAACGCAATATAGAGAGCGCCGGGAACCATGCCCAGCACCCACACCCCGGCCAACTGCACCAGGTAATTCCAAACCTGCGCCGGCCGCTTCACCCTGGCCAGCCAGGGAAAGAGAACGTAATAAAAGCTCTCGGCCGACATCGTCCACGCCGGAGTGTTCAGAAAAGTGGCGATCGACGGAATCCATCCCTGCAGCAGCAGAGGCGTCAGCGCCATCCCCGTCCAGAACATCCCGTACGTATGGCTCGCATACTCCAGCGGCACCACCCGCCAGCTCAACAGCAGGCTCAGCAGGTAGATGGGATACAGCCGCGTGAACCGCGCCTTCCAGAAGCGCACCCGGTCGAGCTTCCCGGTCCGCGCCCGCCAGGCGTAGTTGTACGCCAGCACAAACCCCGACAGCAGGATAAAGAAGCTCACCGAGACGTAGCCGGCGTTCACCACCGGCGCCAGCCAGCCAAACCACTTTGGATTCGAGAAATGAAAGAGAACGATGTTGACGGCCGCAAACGAGCGCAGGCCCGTCAATGCATTCAGCCGTTCTGGCTTGCGCGTCTCCACTGGCGGTTAGATGCCCCGGCCGGCCGATTGGTACTTGAGCGCAACCCCGTGCCACGCAAGACCACTGAAAACTTTTCTCCGGCCGCAGACAACTGTCATCTGTAATCTGAAATCTGTTCTACGCCGTCACCAGCGATCCCACCTTTTCGCCCAGAACCACCCGCCTGATGTTCCCCGGCTGATTCATATTGAAGATGATGATCCGCAGGTTGTTGTCCTTGCACAGGCTCACCGCGGTCAGGTCCATCACCTTCAACCCCAGGCGCAGAATCTCCATGTAGGTAATCTCGTCGTACTTCACCGCATCCTTGTCGAGCACCGGGTCGGCGTTGTAAACGCCTTCCACCTTGGTGCCCTTCAGCAGCACGTCGGCCTTGATCTCCATGGCCCGCAGGCTGGCCGCCGTATCCGAAGAGAAAAACGGATTCCCGATCCCCGCCGCAAAAATCACCACCCGGCCCTTTTCCAGGTGACGCGTGGCCCGGCGCCGGATATACGGCTCCGCCAGTTGGTTCATGTAGACGGCGCTCATCACCCGGCACTGCACGCCGCGCCTCTCGATCGAGTCCTGCAGCGCAATGGCGTTGATGACCGTCGAGAGCATCCCCATGCTGTCGGCGCTCACCCGGTCCATCTCTTTAGCCTGCTCCTCCACGCCGCGAAAGAAATTTCCGCCGCCCACCACGATGCCGATCTCCACGCCCAGCGCGTGCACTTCCACGATCTCGTCGACTAATCCCGCCACTTTTTCGGCATCCAGGCCGAACCCGCGCTCGCCCGCCAGTGCCTCTCCCGAAAGCTTAAGAACAATGCGTTTGTACATGCTTTTCCGAGTATCGCATACCAGCCGCTGAGTCGGCTTCCCCCCATCGCAACCCCCGCAACCGCGACTGCTCCAACGCCAATTTCCCGCGCCTCCACTCCCCGGCAACAGCTCCACATCAACAGCCTGCCGTGCAAGCGCGTAACCCCGCGAACACGTCTTATCCTTTGAGGCTGGCGCCAGAGACCGTTCCAGGTCTATGCTCCCTCTAGTGGGGTTGCCGATGAGTCGATTACTTCCTTTCGCTGCTTCCCTGCCGTGCCCGGGTTTGAGGCGAGTGTTGACTCTGGCAATCTTCGCGCTTGCCGCATCGATCCATTTGCTCCCGGCCCAGTCCTCGGCGTCGGCCCCCGTCCCAGCCAAAATCCAAAACGCGTCAGCAACCGTCCCGGCGGATCCTGCTCGCGCCACAACGCCTTCCTGGTCCATCGCAGTTCCCGCCGTACCGGGCATAGGGCTCGACGCCGGGACCTCCGCATTTGGTCAGGCCCAGACGCAACCCCCAGTCCGGTCCAGGAGCGCAAACTCCAACTCCGCACCATGGAGCCGCTCGCTGCCCGCCTCATCGTTGTCGGACCCATTCCAACCCGGCCCCAACCTCGGCAACTTCGCTGGCTCCGCCGACGGCATAGGCTTCAACGGCGCCGGAAGCCGAATCGGGTATGGCGTCGGCAGGCAGGCGCCAGGCGGTTTCAATCGATTCGGCGCCGCAGGCCTCGGCGGAAGCTCCGGCAATCTCGCTCCCCTCTTCCCGATGAGCAGCAGCACACGGGACCTGGCGAGCGGTGCGAATGGACCCTTTGCCGCCGCTCCGGTCAATCTGCCTTCGCTCAACCAACTGATGCGTGGCAG
>DASWZM010000314.1:0-8779 GCA_036404455.1 Occallatibacter sp.
ATGATCTGGCGTGCCGATGATGACCGCGTCGATGTCCTTGCGCGCCAGAATCTCGCCGTAGTCGCGCGTGGTGAAGGTGTCCGTGCCCCAGATCTCCTTGCTGTGGTCCAGGCGGCCGTTGTAGCAGTCGGCCACGGCCACCAGCTTTACGCCCGGAACCTGAACCGCAACCTTGGTATCGAACTGCCCCTGGCCCCCCGCGCCGATCAGCGCGATCTGAATGTTGTCGTTGGCCGAAAGCGGCCTGGCCGGCTCGTTTTGAACTGCGGCTAACGCATGCAGCCTGGTTCCCAGCAACGTCCCAGCCGATGCCGCCGATGCCGCCCTCAGAAAACTCCTGCGATTCAACTCGTTCACTTTAGCTCCTCCGGACTTCAAAGATTTCCGCAGCATACAACAATACACGCGCCGGGCGCGTCGCATCACAGGGAACTTCGCCCTGTCGGCAGGCCTATTAGCATCGCATGGTCTTCCGCTTTTTGCCGACGCGCCCGGCGGCTTCGATTTTCTCGATGTAGGCCGTGGCCAGCGGCACTTTGCAGGCCGTGTCGCCCATATCCACCGAGACTGCGCCAATCCGGCGCGCAATGGCTTTGGCTTGCTTCAGCAGAGGCTTCACATAGCCTCCCACGGAGATCACAAAAGTGTTCATCGTGTAGCGAACCCGGTTCGGCGCGCTCCCGATTTGCTTGACGACCGTATCGAGAAGATTCTCGATTTCGCCAAGGTCCAGGGCTTCATCCGCTTTCGTAGCCACGAGCCCGGAATACGTGGACCAGCCGGCGGCGGCGATGTGCTCCTTCTTCGACTTGATCCATTCCAGGGCCAATGCGCGGCCGTGCGGATTCTCAACGGTCAGCCAGGAAATCGTGTATTCGGAGATCATTTGCATGCCTTCGGCACTTTCTGCCCACGCGTTCAACTGTGTGCGGGTCAGCTTCGCGCCGTCGGCCACCATTCCGGCGAGGTACATGGCGTCCATGTTGCCGGTTTCGTAGAGCTCGCAGGCCAGAGCTTGCTGGCCTTTGATGGATTTCGCGATGACCTTCAGGTCCGCGACGCTGACCCCGAAGACGCGCTCCGGCGCCATGCCGTGGCGGGCGTAGATCTTGCGCGTCTGCTCTTTGCCTTTGCTTTTCAGGTCGGCCATGATGGAGGTGGCGTCCGGCATGAGTTTCTCCTTGTGAGGGCGACCGGGGCCCGGTCTGCTGCGAGCGAATCGCAATGCAAGGATTATGGATGCGGTTCGGGCGGAATGCAATCGTCAGAATCGAACGGGCGAGGGCGGGCGCCCAACCTGGAGACAAATGCTGTAGCATCCAAATTGTGCCCGGCCTCGATACCCCGGTAATGTACGTGCGCGGCGTTGGTCCGAAGGTGGCGGAGATGCTTGCGGCCAAGGACATCGAGACCGCTGAGGACCTGCTCTACCACCTGCCTTTTCGCTATGAGGACCGCCAGCACCCGCGCAGCCTGGACGAATTGAAGCCCGGCGAGATGGCCAGCGTCATCGCGGAGGTGCGGGGCTCGGCGCTGTTGCGCACCCGCAGGATGCCCATCTTCGAGTTGACCGTGGGACAGGGCCGCTGCGCGTTGAAGTGCATCTGGTTCAACGGAAGCTATTTGAGTGGCAAGTTTCACGCCGGGCAAACGGTGGCCGTATACGGACGGGTCGAACCGTCGCGTTCGACAAGCAATCTAAAAATGATCCAACCGCAGTTCGAAGTGCTGCCCGACGCCAGCGACGACGCCGAAACGCGGCTCCTGGAAGTGGGCCGCATCACGCCGGTTTACGAGTCGCTGGGCGGGGCGCGTCTGGCCTCGCGCTGGCAGCGCAAGACGATCTTCAACCTGCTGGAGGCCGTGCGCGGCGCGGTGCCGGAGTGCCTGCCCAGGGAGATGCTGGCCCGGCTCGACCTGCCGGATCGCGAGACAGCGCTGCGCGAGGTTCATTTTCCGCCTGAAGGCACGCCTTTTGCCCAGTTGCAAAGCTGGGCGACGCCCTCTCATCGGCGGCTGATCTTCGAGGAGCTGTTCTTTCTGGAACTGGGCCTGGAGCTGAAGCGCCGCCGCATGAGGGAGCGCGCCGGCATCGCGTTTGCCACCACCGACAAGGTCCGCGAGGCTATCCGCGAGGTGCTGCCGTTTCATCCCACCAAGGCGCAGAAGCGGGCGCTGGGCGAGATTGTGGCCGACATGCGCAGCGCGAGCCCCATGCGCCGCCTGCTGCAGGGCGATGTGGGATCGGGCAAGACCATCGTCGCCCTGCAGGCCATGCTGGTGGCCATGGAAAACGGCTACCAGGCGGCGCTGATGGCGCCCACCGAGATACTGGCCACGCAGCACTTTCTGGCCGCGCGCAAACTGCTGGAGCGGTCGAGCCGCAAGCCGCGCGTGGTGCTGCTCACCGGCTCTCTCGATGAAGACCGCAAGCGCCACACCCGCGGCGAGATCAACCGCGGCGAGGCGCAACTGGTGATCGGGACTCATGCCCTCATTGAGGAAAAAGTCGAGTTCGACCGGCTGGGGCTGGTGGTGGTGGACGAGCAGCACCGCTTCGGCGTGTTGCAACGCTTCAAGCTCATGAAGAAACCCAACCAGGCGGAACCGGATGTGCTGGTAATGACCGCAACGCCGATTCCGCGCACGCTGGCGCTGTCGCTCTACGGCGATCTGGACGTGAGCGTCCTGGATGAGCTGCCGCCGGGACGAACGCCCATCGTAACCCGCCGCGTTGCAGGCGAACGAGCGGAGGAAGTTTGGGATTTTGTCCGCAAACAGGTGGCGAAGGGCCGGCAGGCATACATCGTCTACCCCGTCATTGAGGGAACCAAAGAGGATCAGCCGGAGCTTGATTTCTCCCACGACGACGCCGAGGCCGGTCTTGAGCCGCCGCCTCCGGCTGCGCGCAAAGCTGCCCGCAATGTTGGCCGAAAAAGTAAAGGAGCGGAGCTGTTTCCCAAGGCCGCGCAGGAAGCGAATCCGGGGGCGAAGTCGGGGCTCAAATCCGCCGTGGAGATGCACGAAAAGCTGCGCACCGGCCCGCTCGCCGGCCTGCGCGTCGCGCTGCTCCATGGCCGCCTGGACGCCGACGAGAAAGACATCGTCATGCGCCGCTTTCAGCGCGGCGAGATCGACGTGCTGGTGGCCACCACCGTCATCGAGGTCGGCGTCGACGTGCCCAACGCCACCCTCATGGTGGTCGAGCACGCGGAGCGATTTGGCCTCGCGCAGTTGCACCAGTTGCGTGGGCGCGTGGGCCGTGGCACGGCCAAAAGCTACTGTATTCTGATGACCGGTCCGCGCGTCTCACCGCTCGGCGAGGAGCGCCTGAACGCCATGGTCCGCACCCAGGACGGATTTGAGCTGGCGGAGCTGGACCTGAACCTGCGCGGGCCCGGCGAGTTTTTCGGCACCCGCCAGGCCGGCCTGCCCGACTTTCGCGTAGCCAACCTGGTGCGCGACCGGCAGTTGCTGGAGCTGGCCAAGATGGAGGCCGCCCGCTTCGCGAACGCTCCCGGTCCTGATAAGGCAAGGGCCGGCGAAGTGACTGACGGCGAGCGAATGCGCGTCTGGGCGCGGCTCAAAGATGCCTGGCAGCGCCGCTATGGCCTGGTGGAGGCCGGTTGAAAGCGTAACCGGCCGTTGCTACGATCAGTGCCATCCGGCTTCATCCGGAGGTTGACGAAACCCATGCTGCGAGTCGCCCTTTTCTTCGCCGCATCCGCCGCAATCCTTCCGTTGTCATGGCGGTCGCTCAGGGACTTGCGCACGCACGGCTTCTATCGGTTTTTTGCGTTTGAACTGCTGCTGGTCCTGATCCTGCTCAACGCGCCGTTGTGGTTTCGCAACCCGCTCTCAGCGCGCCAACTTACTGCATGGTTCCTCGGAGCCGCCTCGATCGGAATGGCGATCGAAGGATTCCGGCTGCTTTGGGTGATCGGCCGGCCTCGGCCAACCGCCGTCCAGAGCGCCAACCTCCCCTTTGAGAACACGACCACCCTGGTCAAAGTGGGCGCGTATCGCTGGATCCGGCATCCCTTGTACGCGTCGTTGCTGGTGCTTGCCTGGAGCGCGTATCTCAAGGATCCGCTCGGCGGCGGGTCCATTGGGCTGACCCTGGGCGCAAGCGGCTTCCTGGTGGCCTCCGCAATAGTAGAGGAACGGGAGAATCTCAAGCGGTTCGGCGCGGCCTATGCCGATTACATGAAGAGTACGCGGCGATTTATTCCATTTCTGTTCTGAAGTCGGAATCGAATTGGGCCGTTCCGGATTGATCCGCTGCGCCGGTCAGGCCGCCTCAGGGGTGAGCGAGCCGCGCGCCATCTCCACCGGAAACGTTTGAATCTCCAGGTCGATGCTGGCGATCTCCGTCCCGCAATCGTGCTGCTGGCTGCGGGTGCACTGGCAGAGTTCGGTAAAGCGGATATGCCCGCTCTGGCTCAGTTCCAGCCCTGCGGCGATCAACACACTGTAGATATCCACGCAGGCCTGCCGCTCGAACTCGAACAACATGCTCACCGTGCCGGTATCGTTTGCGCCGCGGCTCAGAACCCAGCCCCCACAGCCGAGAATTGCGCCGGTGAGGGTCTGGACAAGTCGAGACGGCTCCTCGATGGAGATGGCCTTCATCTGCATCGCCCAAGGTATGCTGATCGCTTGCCCTGCGTCGCGTTCCGGCATTGTCAGCCTCACACCTGTCTTATCGGAGCCGCGCAGGACAGCATAACGATTGTGCAGGAGTCGAACGGCCCTTGACCGGCTTTGAAACATCCATGCATCACACGCGTCCGGTGGTCCCTTCAACTGGTAATTGGAGGTGCGCCGGCCACCCGCGCGAGGCCGGGATTCCACCGAGGATGCGGCGAGCCGGAATGCCCACAAACGCAACAAAAGCAAAATGATGTAGCTTGATAGACAGCATGATCATCGGCTCCGGAATCGATCTGGTAGAGATCGGGCGCATCCAGCAGTCCATCGACCGCTATGGCAGCCGTTTTGTTGGCCGCGTGTACACCGGCGAGGAACAGGCCTACTGCCAGCGCAAACGCGCGTCCGCGGAAAGCTTTGCCGCTCGGTTTGCCGCCAAGGAAGCAGGAGCCAAGGCCCTGGGAACGGGCATCAGCCAAGGCGTAAGCTGGCTGGAGATCGAGGTCGTCCGCGAACCGGGCGGAAGGCCCACTCTCAGGTTTCGCGGGCGCGCCGCCGAGATTGCCGCCCGCCTGGGCGTCGTCCACGCCGCGCTTTCCATCACCCATACCGCCAGCCTTGCCATGGCCAGCGTAGTGCTCGAGGACGGGCGCTAGCGCCGCCCCTTCTGCTATCCTCAAGGCAATAACCTGCTCATTTCAGCCAAGGGAGCATCGTGCCAAGCCGCAAAGAGATTCAATGGGCGCAACTGAGAGTGGGAGCGCTGGTCCTGGCGGCCATGGCCGTGCTGGTCGGGCTCATTATTCTCATGTCCGGCTCCACAGGCGGGCTGTTTGCGCGCAAGCTGGTGCTCCGCTCGTACTTTCAGAATGCCGCGGGGGTCAAGGATGGAGCGCCGGTCACGCTGGAAGGCGTGACCATCGGCAATGTGATTCATGTGCGCGTGGTCCCCGATCGCGACCCCACGCCCGTAGAGATGTCCATGCAGGTGGGCCGCGAATTTCTGCACGATCTGCACACGGATTCGACCGCATCGATAGCACAAGCCGGCGTTCTCGGGGACAGCTTCGTGGATATCAGCTCGGTGCACGCCAGCGGTCCCCCGCCGGCCAACAACGCAGAGCTCAAGGCCGCCGGCTCACCCAGCATTCAGGACGTGATCCGCACCAGCCAGGACTCCATCGTGCAGGTTCAATCGCTGACGCGCAAAATTGAGACCCTGGCCGATTCACTCAATTCGAAGCGCGGCACCGTGGGCGAGCTGATCAACGACCCCGAGCTCGCCCGGAAGATCACGCTCATCGCCACCGACCTGCAGACCATTACCGCCGCCATCGCCCATGGCAAAGGCTCGCTGGGCAAACTGATCACCGACGATACGCTCTACACGCGCGCCAATTCGGCCATCGATCGGCTGGACAGGATCACCACCGGCCTCGACGAGGGCAAGGGCAGCGCGGGAAAGCTGCTCAAAGACGACTCCTTCTATAACAACCTGAACGCCGCCGTCTCCAATGCCAATCAACTGGTGGCCGAGATCAATTCCGGCAAGGGTTCGATAGGAAAGCTCGTCAAGGACCCCGCCTTCGCGCAAAAGCTGGATGACACGGTCACCCGCCTGGACTCCATTCTGAAGAACGTGGACGAGGGGAAGGGTACGCTGGGGCAGTTGGTCCAGAACCGCACCCTCTACGACCACGCCGACCAGGCCCTGGATCAGACCCAGCAGTTGGTGAAGAGCATTCGCGAAGACCCGAAAAAGTATCTGATCATCCGCATGAAGATCTTTTAGGTTTACGGCACACCGGCGATATGGACCGGCAGCACTGGGGAACTTTCCTGTGAGCCGCTACATATCCCGCGGCATTGGAGGTTACCGTGTTCCCCAAAGCACTCGCCACCGCGGCAGCGGTATGCCTGGTTGCAGGCGCTATTGCCCTCCCTATCGCTTTCCGTCCACTCAAGACCGCAATGGCGGCATCTGCCGCGGCGCCCGCCTATAACAAAAGCGGAGAACTGTTGCCGCCCACGAATTATCGCGAGTGGATTTATCTCACCTCCGGCATCGATATGAGCTACGCTCCAAAGGCCGCCGGCATGCAGGACCACTCGATGTTCGACAACGTATTCGTCAATCCCGAGGCCTACCGGGGCTTTCTGGAAACGGGAACATGGCCCGACAAGACCGTGATGGTCCTGGAAGCAAGAGAGGCGCGGAGCAGAGGCTCGATCAATCAGCAAGGCCATTTTCAAAGCGGGGGCGTGATGGACCTTGAGGTCCACGTCAAGGACGAGGCGCGCTTTCCGGGCAAGTGGGCCTTTTTCTCCTTCGATTCAGCCGCCTCCAACGGCACGCTCATTCCCCAGGGAGCGCCCTGCTACACCTGCCACACCGCCCATGCCGCGGTGGACACGACCTTTGTGCAGTTCTATCCGACGTTACTGCCGATTGCACAGAAGAAAGGCACACTCAGCGAGGCATTTCTCAAGGAGGAGGCGGAGCCCAACGCCAGCAGGTAGACAGCGGCATTTCCGCAGGGAAACCGCTTTGCATGCATCGGAAACTCGCAAGGCAGGGATGGGAATCTACTGGACCGCTCGGCCTCGATACATCTTCCAAAACTCTTGAAACCCCTTCAGCCGCACCACCTCGAAGTAGTCGCTGGCCACGAAATAAAAGACCGTTGCCGCTACCCACAAAACATGCAACGCATCCGGCCCCAACTGATCGCTGAAGGGCAGCGGCGCGGCGGATAACACCATGGCCAGCACGATGAGCGCCAGGTTCACGATCCCCATCACCAGGTTGATCTCGACCAGCTTGCCGGTGAACTCCTTTCCCAGCCGCAGACTGCGCGCCAATGCTTGAGCCGGATTGCAGTCCTCCAACAGCATCACCAGCGGAGCGATAGAAAGCGCCCAGCTCACCAGCGCCCATGCCGTGAAGAATCCCAGCGAAAGAAAGATCACCCAGATCGAGTAACCCACCAGGTCCGGCTCGCCCGTGGTGGAGATGTGCGTGGCCGCCACCCACTCGATGGAGCGGAACCATCCCCAGCAGGTTGCGCCCAACAGCGCCAGCCAGGCGGCTTGCAACATGATCGTCTCCACCGGCCGGAAGCGCAGCCGCGGGACACGGCCTGAATTGAGGCGCTTCAAGACAAGGCCGCGGCCCAGGCCCGAGACAACAATCCAGGCCAGCGCGGCCACCGGAGCCAGCCAGCGCAGCACGGCCGCCGCGTGCGGTTCATAGAGGGCCCACGCGTCGGCAAGCTGCACCGCCGCCACCCACGGGTTTTGCGGGTCGATCGCATTGAGCCCCGCTGATTCGGGTGGAAGGACAGTGAGAATCTGTTGCGCCTGTATCCAGCAAACGGTCAGGAACGGAATGCCGAAGAGCCAGCGCCAGCCCACCTCGATCGCGGTAAGCAAAGGCCGGTTGAAGACCCAGCCCATCTGGCCCACCAGCGACTGGGTCCCGCGCAGCGGCGCGGCCACCGCTACTTCACCACCGGGGTCTGCGTACCTTGCAGGGGGGGCGACGGGCCTTTGTCGCTGGGGTGGAGCACCAGATTGACCAGCTTGCCCGGCACAACAATTACCTTGACCACGGTCTTGCCCGCCGTGCGCGACTGCACCTTTGGATCGGCCAGCGCCGCGGCCTCGATGGCCTTGGTGTCGGCGTCGGCGGCCACGCGCACCACGGTTACCAGCTTGCCGTTGATCTGCACGGGAATCTCCAACTCATCTTCCTTGGCCAGTTCAGGGTCGCTCACCGGCCAGGGCGCGCGCAGCACCGAGCGATATTCACCCTGGGCTTCGCCAAGCTCCTCCCACAATTCCGCCGCAAGATACGGCGCAAAGGGAGCCAGCATCAGCACCAGCGAACGCAACAGCTCGCGCACCACCGCTGCGGGGACCTCCCCCGCGGCCAGTTGCGCGTCCGCGCCTTGAATATCGTTCACCAGTTCCATGATGGCCGCCACGCAGGTGTTGAAGTGCCAGCGGCCTTCAAAGTCCAGCGTGATTTTGGCGATGGTCTGGTGCAGCTTGCGCAGCAGCTTGAGCGCGGCTTCGCCGTTTTGTGTTTTGGACTGGCTTTCGTGGGCTCTCCGGGCCACCGGCGCAT
>DASWZM010000315.1:0-2563 GCA_036404455.1 Occallatibacter sp.
CGCGAATCGAGGTCAGCGGCGTTCGCAGTTCATGGGTCAGCGAGTCGATGAGCGCGGTGCGCAGCCGTTCGCCCTCACGCGCCGCCTCCATGCGTGCCGAGGCCTCGATGGCGATGGCGCGGGCCAGCACGATGGCCACCTGAGCGCTGACCGCCGTGGCCACCTGGCGCGAAAGCCGCGCCGGCCGCCAGCCCAATGCTCCCACCGGCCGCATCCCCAGCATCAGCGCGGTGGTGAAGAAGCCGGCCTGCGGAATGATGGTGGGATTCGGACCCTGGGTCATCACCCGCAAAGTCTCCTTCACGCTCTCCGGCAGGTCCGCCGTCGAGGCATGGAACTCGTCCCGGTCGCAGACGTAGAGCGCCACGCCATCCAACGCGAAGATGCGATCTATAAGCCGGGGCAGATCGTGAATAAGCCCTACGGCATCCTCGTGCAGCATCACTTCCTGGCTCAGCGCGTAAAGCCGCTCCACGTCTTCGCGCCGCTGTTCGGCCTGCCGGGTCTGGCGCCGCGCATGCTCCGCCACCCGGCCCACCACCACGCAACAGGCCACGAACGCAAGCATCGCCACCCACTCCTGCGCGCCCGCCAGGCGAAGTGTGCGGTAGGGAAGCAGAAAGAAATAGTCGAACGACAGCGCGCAGAGGACCGCGATATAAAGCGCGAGCCAAAGCCCGGCCTGCGTCGACGACCAGACCACGAGCACCAGAAACACCATGCCCGCCGCGGTCGAATTGGCGCCCAGCCAAACCAGCAGCAGAGTGGCCAGCGCCGCCATCAGCGTTCCGACGATCCAGTGAATAACCCCTCGCGAATCGGAGAGCCCGCCCGTGATCTTCATCAGAGAAATCATAGCGGGCCAACCGGATGATGTAATCTTTCGTTGGAAGAAAAACAATATGCCGGGCAGAATTCTGGTTATCGACGACGAACCGCAGATCACGCGGGTGCTGCGCGCCGCACTCTCAGCGCAGGGCTATGACGTACGCACGGCCAACGATCCCGAGGAGGGCCTGCAGGTCTTCCGGGATTGGGCGCCCGACCTGGTTGTGACCGACCTCATGATGCCCGGCATCTCCGGTATTGAGGTATGCCGCGCCATCCGGAGCCGAGGCGCGACTCCGGTGCTCATCCTCTCTGTCCGCGAGCATGAGCGGTCAAAGGTCGAGGCCCTGGACGCCGGCGCCGACGACTATGTCACCAAGCCCTTCGGCATCCAGGAACTGCTGGCCCGCGTCCGCGCCCACCTGCGCCGTGCTCCGGAGCGCACCACGGCGGCCATCGAGGCCGGCGACTTTGTGATCGACTCCACCGCTCACACCATCGCCGTTCTTGGCAAGCCCGTCCATCTCACCCCCAAGGAATTCGATCTGCTGCTCCATCTGGCTCGCCACTCGGGAAAGGTGATGACCCATCGCGCCCTGCTCACCACCGTCTGGGGAGCGCAGTCGGCCCACCAGCCGGAGTATCTGCGCGTCTTTGTCGGCCAGTTGCGCAAGAAGCTCGAGGCCGAAACCGGCAAACAGTACATTCAGACCGAGCCCTGGGTCGGCTACCGCTTCATCCCCGAGGGCTGGAGCGGCAACGAGGAATGACGCCCAGGCACGAATCGCCTGGCCCCAGGCCATGCGGAATCCAGATCTTCATGGGTTTCGCCGATACTTCTTCATCTCCTTCAATGCCCTTACGCCTTTTTTAGGAAACCTTTTCGATACTCAAACGAGGCGGGAACCAGAATCGTTCTTGTGCGGCGATTCCGGTTTGATCGCAAACAGCCGCTCCGGGGTCCAAGCTGGACGGCATATCCCGCACTGACCCTGGCCGGCGTCAAGCTGGCCGGAACTGTGAGACCCGCAATGCAAGATTTGGTGATGTTGCTGTTCACGGCAGTCTTCTTCGCCCTGGCGTTTCTTTACGTCGTGGCCTGCGAAAAGTTGAGGTAGCCCCATGCAAATTGACATCTACACGGCCGTTGCCTTGGTTCTGTCCGTCCTGTTGCTGGGTTACCTGACCCTCACCCTGCTTTTCCCGGAGAAGTTCTGACATGACCGCCAACGGCTGGTTGCAGTTTGCCCTCTACTCCCTGATTTTGCTTGCGACTGTTCGCCCGGTGGGCATCTACCTTGCCCGCGTGCTGGAGGGGGAACGCACCTGGCTGGATCCGGTGCTTCGCCCCTTGGAGCGGCTCATCTACAAGCTTTCCGGCGTCAAGGCCGACACGGAGATGAACTGGCGCGAGTACGCTTTTGCGGTGCTGGGCTTCTCAGCGGTCAGCATGTTGATGACCTACGCTATCGAGCGCCTGCAGAACCACCTGCCGTGGAACCCGCAGGGGCTGGCCGCCGTCGGGCCCGACCTGGCCTGGAACACAGCCGCCAGCTTCACCACCAATACCAATTGGCAGAGCTACAGCGGCGAAAACACGATGACGTATCTGTCGCAGATGCTGGGGCTGGCGAGCCACAATTTCTTCTCCGCCGCGGTGGGGATCGCCGTCGCCGCCGCCGTCATACGCGGAATCGCCCGGAACCGGGTTGGGACCATCGGCAACTTCTGGCGC
>DASWZM010000316.1:0-5444 GCA_036404455.1 Occallatibacter sp.
CGGGCGACGCGGGGCCCCCAGCGACAGGTCTTCGTCGATGGGGTGCAAACGCGGGGCCCCCAGCGACAGGTCTTCGTCGATGGGGCGCAAACGCGGGGCCCCCAGCGACAGGTCTTCGTCGATGGGGTGCAAACGCGGGGCCCCCAGCGACAGGTCTTCGTCGATGGGGTGCAAACGCGGGGAGCCCAACAAACAAAAAGGAGATGGATAATGCTCGCATTGAAGGCTTTGCTCATCGTCGCGGGAGTGCTGTTCCTGGCTGCCGCGGTAGGAATTCCACTGTATGGACTCTGGATTCGCCTGCGTTTCGCGCGCCGCAAGGCCGCGGGCGACCCGGAACTGCCCCAAACCGAATTAACGCAAACCGAACCGGCCCAGACCGAATGGACCCAGCCGCAAGAGATTGACTGGCACCGCCCGGCCGCGTTGGCATTGGTCGCTTGTGTCCCTCTGCTGTTGGCGTCCAGCATCGTTGTGGTGCCCAGCGGAATGGGGGCTGTCCGCGTAAGCCAGATTCGCGGCACCCTCCCCGGCACCCTCTACCCCGGCATGCATTTCATCACCCCCCTGGTCGACAGCGTGCAGACTTTTGACCTCCGCGACCACCTCTTCACCGCTGGCCTGGTGGAAGAGGGTCCCCGCAAGAACGGTCTCAGCGTCCAGTCCCGCGAAGGCCTCAATATCGGCTTGACAGTTACTGTCCGCTACCGCCTCGACCCCAACAAGCTCGCCGGCGTCCAGGCCCACATGCCCCAGCCCGTAGACAAGGAGCTGGTGCCCCCGGTGGTAGCCAGCGCATGGCGTGAACTGGCCCCGGAATATACGGTGCGGGAGATCTTCAGCACCAAGCGCGAAGAGGTGCGCGCCAAGGCCTCCGCCATCATCACCCGCAAACTGGGCGCCGATGGCATCCTGGTGGAAGAGGTGATGCTCTCCGACATTCAACTGCCCGCCGAATACGCCAAGGGACTGGAAGGCCTGCTGCTGAAGGAGCAGGAAGACGACCAGCTTGGTGTAGTCACTGACATCCAGCAGAAGCAGGTGCGCATTGCCGAGTTGCAGGCTGAGGCCGAGGCGGCGCAGAAAGTGAAGCAGGCGGAAGGCGATGCTCAGTCGCGCGTGGTCGAGGCCAAAGGCGAAGCCGACGCCATGCAGTACACACTGCCGCTCAAACAGAAGCAGATTGAGCAGAGTAAACTCGAGGCCGAGGCGCGCAAGGAAGCCACCATCGAGAACGCTGAGGCCGACGCCCAGGCCAAGGTCATCGACAGCAAGGCCGAGCTTGAGCGGCGCAACCTGCTGGCCGGCGCCGAGGCCAGCCGTGTGCGCCTGATGGCGGCAGCCAACGCCGAGCGCATGACCAGCGAGGCTGAGTTGCTGAACAAGTCGCCGCTCCTCATCAACAAGATCGTGGCCGAGCGGCTTTCGGACAAGATTCAGGTGCTCATGGTGCCATCGGACGGCAAATTCTTCTTTGCCAACGATGTCTTCAAGAGCATGGCCAGCATCCCGGTGATCAAGCAGGAAATGGACAGCGAATCGGAGCCGGCGCCGAAGCCTGGTCATTGAACATTTGCTCCGGCGGGGTGAAACGTCCAGGCGCCCGCCCCGCTGGAGTGCGCTCTGAATGCAACAATGAGCTGTTGACGCTCGTAGGCACGACAGGTTTCAAACGGCGCCAGACGATATAATCCGCGCAAACGAAACATGCAAAGAAGGATGAAACCAATGAAGCTGATCTGGCTGGTTGCGGTGGTTGCAACAGTGCTGACAGGGCTGACGGCAAGTGCCGCGCCCGCACCCAGCCAATGGGAACAACCCTCGGGGGCTTTAGCCGAGCAAATCGCCGGAATTCTCGGCCCAGGCCAGGCGCGACTCACCATACGCAACCTCTCCACAGTTCCCACCGACGAAGTCCCTGCGATCCGGCGCCTGCTGGAGCAGGATTTGAAGGCGCGCGGAGTCCTGGCCTCCGGTGCCGAAAGTGCCAACACCGTACGCGTTACTCTGAGCGAGAATTTGCGGGAGCGGCTCTGGGTAGCCGAAGTCGTCGAGGGCAATGAAACGCGCGTGGCCATGGTGCACGTAGAGCCGGGCACTGCGCAGCAATCGCAGCCGAAGAGTGCACTCGCGCTGCGGAAACAGGTTGTGATCACGACAAACGAGGCGGTTCTGGCAGCATTGGAAATCGCGGGCGGCCTGGTAACCGTCCAACCGGAAGAGATCGTGATCTACGGCCATGCGGCCGAGGGTTGGCGCGAACAGAAGCGCGTGGGCATAGGTCAGAAGAAGCCGTTGGCGCGGGACCCTCGCGCTGTGATATTTCTTACCCCGGACAGCAACGGCTTCGAGGCCTTCGTCGCGGACATGGCGTGCGCCGGAAGCTTAGAGCACACTTCGCCGCCAGCAGACTGGACCGTCCTCTGCCGCGAGAGCGACGATCCCTGGACGATTGTGCAACCGCCGGTGACGCAAACGGGTAGTGCGACCCAAGGCACTGCGACCCAAATGGACGTCAGCGTTACGCCCATGAAGGCTTTCTACAACTCGGCGCGCAACTACTTTACTGGAGTTGTCAACTTCAGCCTCGGAGCGGACCTGCCTCCTTTCTACTCCGCCGCCCAGATCATCCGCACTGCGTCCAGTGCGCCTTTGCTCATCGGCGGCATTGACGGCAAGATTCAGATTTTAGAGGGCAGCGCACTCAAGCCGGTCGCTGGCACGCGCGACTGGGGCAGCGACTTTGCCGCTTTCCACTCCGAATGTGGAGCAGGCATGCAGATTGTCGTTTCCGGCTCCGGCGAAGCAGCCGGCGACAGCCTCCGCGCCTATGAATTGCCGGCACAGGAAGCTTTTCCCGCCAGCGCCTCATTGGCCATGGACGGAACAGTGACCGCGCTATGGACCGCGCCCGATGGCAGCAGCGTCTTCGCCGCGGTGCGTGGAGCCTCGGACCAATATGAGGTGGACCGTGTTACGGCGCTTTGCAATTAGCTGTTTCGTAGTCTTGCTGGCGCTCCCGGCCACAGCGCGCACCCGTCCCCACTACGGCGGCACGCTGCGCGTCGAGATCGAGGGCGAACCCTGGCAGAGGCCTAGCGGCCTGGCGCGGCGAATGGTCCTCGACGGACTTACCGTGATGCACGCCGATGGAACCCTGCGTCCCGCCCTGGCGGTGGACTGGAAATCCGAGAACGACAATCATCGCTGGCAGTTCCGGTTGCGGCCCGGCGTTCACTTCCACGACGGTTCACCCTTGACCTCGACCTCGGTCGTCGCATCCCTGAACGCTGTTTGTGGAACTACCTGCCCCTGGACTGCGATTCACGCCGTCGGCTCGTCGGTCGTTTTCACCGGCGACTCGCCCATGCCCAATCTGCCCGAGTTACTGGCCGCCGACGAATATCTGATTGCGCTTACCGTGACCAGTGACGGAAAGACGCCGGAAGGGGTCTTGGGCACCGGTCCCTTTCAGGTCGAGGGATTTATGAACGGCGTGCTGACGCTTACCGCAAACGATAGCTCATGGCAGGGACGTCCATTTGCCGACGTGGTAGAGCTTCACGTGCATCGTTCCATCCGCGATCAATGGCTCGACCTCTCCGTCGGCCGCGCCGACCTGGTCGAAGTTCCGGCTGAGCAGTTGCGCCAGGCCCAGCAGCAGCGGCTCACGGTCGTGGCATCGCCGCCGCTCACGCTGCTGGCGCTCTCCGTCACTGACTCCGGCGCTCTCAGCAATCCGAACCTTCGGGCAGCCATTACCCTGGCCGTCGATCGCGGCGCCCTCTTTAACGTGATCTTCCAGAAACAGGGCGAGGTGACGGCCAGCCTGTTGCCTTCCTCGCTCACTGGCTACTCGTTCCTCTTTCCAACCGAACGGGACCTCAACAAGGCCCACGTGTTGCGCGGCGGACTGACTCCTCCGCCGCTCACGCTTGGTACCGAGGGCGGCCCGGCCATGCAGTTGGCGGCGCAGCGCATCGCCCTCAATCTGCGCGAGGCAGGCTTCACCGTGCAGGTGGTCACCGCGGCGGGAGGGCAGCATACCGATCTTCTTCTTCGCAAGCTACCGCTTGAGTCGAACCAGCCGCAGTCTGCGCTCGAATCGATGCTGCGCGGCGTGGGACTTGCAACCCCGGTGCTCGAAGAAACTTCTGCCGGACTGTTCCGAATCGAGCGTGAGTTCCTCGAAGCCCACACGCTTATTCCACTGCTCTACCTTCCTCGCGGCTATGCTGTGGGCGGCCGTGTCCGAGACCTTCGTTTGGGCCCCGACGGCACTCCGCAGTTGGTTGCCGCCTCCCTGGAGGATGCACCGTGAATCTGCGGCAAAAACTGCTTCTTCTTCTCTCGCTCACCGTCGCGGCCGTCGTCGCCGCCGTGGCCTGGACGGTGCTGGTCCGCATTCGCCAGGTCTTCGAGCAACGCGATAGGGAGGAGACGGCTCTCTTTGTCAGTCAGTTTCAGCGCGAGTTCCAGAACCGCTCAGCCGAGGTTGCCGCCGCGGTCGATCGCATCGCCGCGAGCGAGCGCGTCCGCAGTATGGCGTTTGAACTGGTCCAGTCCAGCGACGCCGCGCCTTATCTCACTGAGGCGCAGACACTGGCGCAGGAAGCGCAACTCGATTTCCTTGAGATTGTAGGGACCGACGGCAACGTCGTCAGCTCCGCCCAGTGGCCTGCACGCTTTGGTTACCCCGAGCCTGCCGCCAATGCAACCCGGACAACATTCCTCAAATCGGAAGACCTGCCTGACGGCACAACGGCTCTGGGTCTCTTTGCGGTCCGGCCTGTCAGCCGGACCGAGTCAGCCACGGAGCCGGCCGTCCACCTGATCGGCGGCAAGCGCCTCGACCAGACCTTTCTCGCTGATCTGCCCGTTGCGCCTGGGATGCAGATTTGCCTTTACAGCGATGCCAGCCCGAATGCCGGCCAGAATTCGAATGCAAGCCTGACCGCCGCAGGGCCAACTTCCAGCGCCGCCGCATTCGATCCCAAGCGCCTCGTGGGCACTGGAGGCGCAGTGGCCGATGCGGCCCGTTATCAGCCGCTGATTGATGCCGCCCGCAAATCCGGCCAGCCCTCAAGTGGAATACTCTACCTTACGGGCAGGCGAGAGGACAGCGTCAGCGCCACCGCCATTCCCCTCAAGAGCGACACCGGCGCCGTGCTGGCCGTGCTCACAGTGGCCATCTCGCGCAGCAGCATGGTTCAGGCGCAGCAGCACATCCGCTCCATTGCCTACGGTGTCGCCGCCGGCGGAATCCTGCTGGCGATTATGGCCAGCCTGTGGATTGCTGCCCGCGTGTCGCGGCCCATCGAGCAGTTGGCGCATGCCGCCGAAGAAGTCGCCGCTGGCAATTGGGAGACACGCGTGCCGGAACGCGGTCACGATGAGGTCAGCGTCCTCGCGCGCAGCTTTAACCACATGACCGGGCAACTGGC
>DASWZM010000317.1:0-4368 GCA_036404455.1 Occallatibacter sp.
AGCGCCGTCAGCCACAGTTCGCCCCGGTCGTTCCAGATCCGCACCGCGTCCCCATCGCCAATCCTCCGCGCCTCCGCGTCCTTGGGATGCATCTCCAGCCGCTGGCTCGTCCGCGCCTCCATTCGCCGGTGCCCGTCCAGGTTGGCAAACGTCGAGTTCATGTAGTTGTCCGCCTTCCTGCTCAAAAACTCCAGCGGAAAGCGTTCCGCGCCTTTACCCCATCGCGATTCAACCCCAGCGACAAATCCTGGCAGCGGATCCAGCCCCTGTGCCGCCAGCGTCTCCGAATAAAACTCGATCTTGCCCGAAGACGTGGGAACCAGCCCCGAAACAAACGGCTGAAACGGATTTGTCTCCGGCTCCCGATGAAATCCCAGCGGAATGTGCCCCTGCTCCTTCAAGTCTTTGAGCGTAATGTGCTCCATCCCCGCGTTCGTCGAGTGCCCATCCGCCCCAATTGCCAGCGCCTGCCGGATCAGCTCCTCCGGCGTATCCCGGAAGCACTCCTCCTCAAACCCCATCCGCTCCGCCAGTTGGCTGAACAGCCACACATTTGACCGCGCCTCGCCCAGCGGTTCGATGGCCTGCTTGGAAAGCTGCACAAAGTAGTGCCCGTAAGCCCCCTGGATGTCCGTATGCTCCAGGAACGTCGTCGCCGGCAGAATGTAATCCGCATAATCCGTCGTGTCCGTAAAGAACAGCTCGTGCACTACGGTGAACAAGTCCGCCCGCTCCATTCCCCGCCGCACAGCATTCTGGTTCGGCGCCACCGCCCCCGGATTCGAGTTATAAACAAACAGCGCCTTCACCGCCGGCCCATCCTCGCGCCGAGTTTCTCCGTCTTCGGTTTTCTGTTCCCTATTCCCTGTTCCCTGATCCCTGCCTTGTCCCATCTCCGTCAGCGCCTTGCCGAGCGTCGACATATTCACCACCCGCGCCAGCCGTCCCAGCGGCGAAGCCAGTGCCAGATCCGGCCGCCTCGTAGCCTCCTCGTCCCACTCGAACGCCCCCGAAGTCGAAAGCTGCCCGCCTCCGCCGCGATACTTCCAGGCCCCCGTCAGCGCCGGCAGCATGGCAATCGCCCTTACCGCAGTCCCGCCGTTCTCCGTCCGCTGCACTCCGTAGTTCATCCTGAGCGCCGCCGGCCGTGTCGTCGCGTACTCGCGCGCCAGCCCCTCAATCTCCGCCGCCGTCATCCCCGTCCACGTGGCCACCCGCTCCGGCGTATACTCCCGCGCTCGCTCGGCCAGTTGCGCAAACCCATGCGTCATTTCGTCGATGTACGCGCGGTCTTCCAGCCCCTCGTTCAGGATCACCTGCATCAGCCCCAGCGCCAGCGCCGCATCTGTCCCCGGCCGGATCGCAATGTGCCAATCCGCCAGCGCCGCCGTCCTTGTGCGATAAGGGTCGATCACGATCAGCCGCGCCC
Organism: Occallatibacter sp.; assembly: GCA_036404455.1. Classification (GTDB taxonomy): domain Bacteria; phylum Acidobacteriota; class Terriglobia; order Terriglobales; family Acidobacteriaceae; genus Telmatobacter. The sequence goes on from DASWZM010000317.1 coordinate 1,430, forward strand.
CATTCCGTCGCGCCTGCTCGATCATCGGCCACAGGTGAACGTTGTTCCCATGGATATTCGCGCCCCACGCCAGCACCAGCTTGGCCAGCCGGAAGTCCTCTGTCGGCATCCCCAGCTTCTTCCCATAAACCAGCTTCCACGCCACCCCGCCCGCCTCCGAGCAGATCGTCCGGTCCAGTTGGCTCGCCCCCAGCCGGTGAAAGAACCGCCGGTCCATCGATCCATACCCCAGCACGCCAATCGTCCCCGCGTAGCTGTAAGGCAAAATCGCTTCCGGCCCAGACTCCTCCGCCACACGCTTCAGCCTCCCCGCAATTGCGTCCAGCGCCTCGTCCCAGCTCACGCGTTCAAAGGCCTCGTGCTCCCTCCCACGTTCCAGCGGCTCCTTGGCCACGCCCGCCTTCCGCTTGAGCGGGAAAAGAATCCTCTCCGGCGCATACACCCGGTCCAGGTATTTCGCCACCTTCCCGCACAGGAACCCCTGTGTCACCGGATGCGAAGGGTCGCCCGCCACCTTCACTGCGCGACCCTCCCCGTTCACCGTTACCAGAACCCCGCAGGAGTCCGGGCAATCGTGCGAGCACACCGTATGCACAATGCGAAATGGGGAAGAGGCGGCAGCCGCGGACATGCTGCCATTGTAGGACACAGCGGAGAAAAACCAGCGTGGCGGGTTAAATTGTGCAACAACCCGTTGCACAATCTTGTCGTTGGTCAGGTCGAAGGAAACAGTCCGCCAACACGCCGTCATTGTAAGCTGAACCCGGAGGAACACAAATGCGCAAGCTCTTGCTGTTCTTGATCATGATTTGCGCCAGTTTAACGGCCCACGCCCAGTCCCCCGCCGCCAATGAGGCCGACCGGAAGGCAATAGAAACCCTGATCGCCACCCAGGCCGGCGCCTGGAACCGCGCCGACATTCCCGCCTTCATGCAGGTCTACGAGAACTCGCCCGATACCACCTTCATCGGCGCCACGCTGCGCAAAGGCTACGGCCCCATCCTCGAGCGTTACACCAAGTCCTATTCAACCCCGGAGCAGATGGGCAAGCTCACCTTTTCCGACCTTGAGGTCCACCTCCTGGCCGGCTCCTGCGGTGCCGTCGAGTACGCCGTAGTCACCGGGACGTTTCACCTCGACCGCACCGCCAAGGGCGAAGCCAAAAAAGACGACGGCATCTTCTCCCTAGTCTGGCGCAAGGGCCCGCAAGGCTGGAAGATCCTCCTCGACCACACCAGTTGATCATCTTCCTCCCAGGCCAGCGGAAAAGCAGGCTGGAACAACCTCGCCTTTGCCTGCGTAATGCAGAGCAATTGCAGAGGACCGGCGTATCCGTGGAGAGGCTCTTTGGAGCCCATGACCCACGGTTCAAGATAGCCGTCCTCAAGGAGGCGCGAAGAGCATGCGCTCTCTTACTGGCCGCATCCTGGCGGTAGCCTGGGCGGGAACCCTGGGCTTCCTCATCATCGTGTTCGGCGCGGGCGTCTGGGCGGCGCTGGTTGCTGCCAACCTCAGCGCCAGCCCGGCAGTTCCCTGGGCGATCCCTGTCATGACTCTTGTGTTGTGGCTGATGTGGCAGTACCTGGCAGGGAAGGGATGGCCGCGCAGCATATCGCGGGCACGCCACCTCTGTCTACGGGCCAACCCCGTATCAGCCCCGGCGCTCGTCTGGTCGCTGCTGGCGGGCACTCTGTCGGTTGTGGCCTTTGCCGGATTCTGGATCGTGATGTTTCAACTGGTCAGCATGCCCGCAAACGCTCTTCCCGATTTTTCCCGCTACCCCTTGTTCACCGTTGTGCTGATGATTCTCATGGGCTCGGTGGCTGCTCCCCTCACCGAGGAACCAGCCTTCCGTGGCTACTGTCAGGTCATTCTCGAGCGCAAGTTCAGCGGCCCAATTGCGGTCGTGATTTCATCCGCCCTGTTTGCGCTGGCGCACGGCCCTACTCAGGGTTTCCTGTGGCCCAAGCTTCTTTTCTATTTTCTTGTAGGTATCGTATTCGGCTCGACAGCTTACCTCACCAATTCCATCCTCCCGGCCATTCCAGGCCATGTGATCGGGCTTCTGATCTTCTTTACCTTGGTGTGGCCGCACGATGCCGCGCGGCGTCTGGTTTGGGAAAGCGGGACGGATGTCTGGTTTTGGGTGCACGGGTCGCAAGCGATCGTATGCGCTGCGCTCGCCGTCTGGGCCTTTCGACGGCTTGCGAAAGTATGCAATTACGGCGCCGCCTTCAGGACCAAAGAGACTTACCGGTTCCACGAAGGCATCCCCTCGAAGGAACAACCCAATCGAGCTTGATCCATCCGCAATGGCTTGCAGGGATGGAAGATCCTGCTGGACCAAACCAGCTGAGAAAGACGCGGCCCTGAACGAATCCTGCAAATCCGTGTACCACGCTCGCCACTCCCCGCTCGAAAAACCCCCGTGTACACTGGGGTCGTTATGAGCTGCCTCTTCTGCAAGATCGTTGAAGGAGAAATCCCTTCCACCGCCATCTTCGAGGACGAGCTTGCTTACGCCTTCGCCGACGTTCATCCTCAGGCCCCGGTTCACCTTCTCATCGTCCCACGCGAGCACATCCCCTCGTTGATCGATACCGATCAAAGCAAGCGCGCCCTCCTCGGTCACCTGCTCTGGGCAGCAGCTGAGATCGCCCGCACCAAGGGCCTTGCCGACGGCTATCGCATCGTCGTTAACACCGGCGTGGACGGCGGCCAGACCGTCGACCACCTCCACCTTCACCTCCTCGGCGGTCGCCAAATGACCTGGCCTCCCGGCTAGTTTGCTGGTGCTTAGAGCTTATCCGTAAATAGTGACAAACTTGATACGCGCTGGCAAATAGCCTGAAGCAGAGGGTGCAAGTTGGGCGAAGATACCGTTCAGGATGGCACAGATCAAGTCGTGGACGTTATCTGACGAGTTGTGGGCGAAGGTG
>DASWZM010000318.1:0-6590 GCA_036404455.1 Occallatibacter sp.
TTGGCTCAGCGTGAGGGCTTACCCCTGGCAACACTAGACGCCGACCTGCGCAGGGCCTCGGCCGCCGAAGGGGTGGCACTTGTTTCCCGCACCACTGAGACGCCCGAGGCCTCTCCGCCGGATCCGACCTTTCCGAAGTGAATTACGCGCGGCTCAAAGGATGGCGATGCAGGCGCGGACCGGCAGACCCAGCAGAGCTCCGGAACTAAGGCCGGCACCAATCCCTTGGCCTCTGGGTCGTGCCGAACGTAAGAGATGCGGCGTCTCAAGCCCGGCTGGACGCCCCAAGAGGCCACCTCGGATCCGGCTCATCGAGCCTGCGGTGGAAGCGAAGAACAGGGTCCTGAGACACGTCGCCGCGAGCTCCCCACGGACGGTACCCCGATTGCAATAGGCGCTTTCCCTCCATGATGAATGCGTCCCGCGTGGAGATTCGGCCGCTCATGATCTCGCCCTCGCTGCGGATGCCGGCCTGGTCGCGCTCGCCTTCCGTTCTCGGCATTTTCAGGCCCGGTACGTTTTTCCCTAGATAAGCTGTTACCATGCCCCAAGGATACACCGCGCATTCCCCTTGGGCGCCGACCCTCCGCTGGAAAGCCATTGATTCAACGTCGATTATCGACGCACAAGTTCGCGTGATCGCAATCCTCCGGCCCGCCCAGCCCCAGCCGGAATCTGGCAAGAGCCTAGCTATGTAGGTACTAACGTTTTCTGAAGCCATCCATTTCGGTGGCGCAAAAGATGAAAGAAACGGAGAAGACTGGATAGCAAGAGTCGCGATGACGCAAATATCTATCTGGAGAGGTGATGCCAAACCGCCGCGGTTGTCGGTCGCTCAAACCCGAACTGCCGCCAGTCCTGCGCCAGATTCATCCTCTCAGGCGCGTCTCCGACGCCACACGATGATGGGCGCCGCCAGAAGCGTCGCGATCAGGCAAAGTCGCCAAGTCGCTGGCTCCGGCACCGAGGGGGATCCCAATGCTTCGACGCCGACGGTGAATCCGTTCCAATCCTCTCCGTTGGTCGTGGTGAAGGTCAAGGACGTGAACGTTCCAACGAACTCGATCACTCCGCTTCCTTCCGTTCCGGCCAACGAACTTCCGCTAACCGACAGACACGTACTGCATCCGCCCCAGTACGCCGACCCTTGACTCAAAATCACTGGCGTTGCGCCGCCCTCGAAGTTGTAATAGACCGTACCCCCTGAATAGCCGAGGCTGACGATATCCAGCACAGGATTCATAACGGGCGAGGAAAATGTGATCGTGTCGGTGTAGGCCGGATTCTCATCAAGGGTGAGAATGTCCGCGGTCGTCGGCAGGTTTGCGACCGTGGAGTTTTCGTAGATCGAGGTGGGCGTGTAGTAATTTACGCACGAACCGCAATTGACTTCGGTGGCGCTGGAAAGATCCCCGGTGTAGGTTACGGTTACGGGTGTCGAACCAATCGTAAAGCTACCCGATGCGGTTCCCATCGAGATCCCCGTGCTCAGCGTCGCCGAAGTCCAGCTCACCCACGTGTAAGTGATGGGCGAGGCGCACATTACCGCCGAACCCAACAGTAGCCCTAGCGCTAATCTTGAAGTGCGAAGATACATCTCTAGTCACCTCTTCTTTACATTCTTTACGGATTATACAGCAAACAATGGTGGGCGAAACCACATTCTCTCACCTGGGAAAGTACCGAGCGTACTGGAGCCGAACCGTCGCAGCTCCTAGGCCGGAATCTCCGTTTTGCTCCCGGATTCGCGTAAGTCTATTGCAAGCATACACGACGATTCGCCATGGAGAACTGGCCGCTCATGACCGCGCCGTCGCTGCTGATCCCGGCCCGAATCGCGCTCACCGTCCGTCCGCTTGGAAGCTATTGATTCAAAGGAACCTATGGATGCCGGATCCGTGTGATCGCGATCCGCCGGCCCGCCCAGCCCCAACAGAAATGAGGCTCCGCGTTCTCAATCGCCGCTACGCCCGCGCGTCGGGGCGCGGCTTCCACGCGCCGGTCAGACGGTACAGTGCGAAGGCCGCCAGGATGGCGAGACCGTCGTCAACCATGTCGCGCCACTCCGGAGGGTTCCGATAGATCAGATGCTGCAAGACTTCCAGCGACACTCCCAACAGCAAAATGGCGCCGGCTCCCAGCATTTCCCGGAGGCGGGTCTTGGACAGGGCGAACAGCAGCACTGCTGCTCCCGCGAATCCTACCCAATGGATTTCCCGGTGAAGGCCTTTGACGATGCCCGGCCTGGCCGGCTGCAGGGACCCGGCAACTAGAAGGGAGATCCACACCCACGCGGCGATGCGGAGCGCGCCCCGCGAGACGCCGCCGCGCCGGACCCGTTCCTCTGGCGCCGATTCGACAGGCGCCGGCTCAACAGGCGCCATCAGACCCAGCCAACTTGATGAATTCGCGCCGCATTGTGTGAGAACTTTGCCGCCAATTCCCCTCTAATCAGGTAAGCCCGGGGACTGACATGAATTTCCGGCGCAGTTTGCCGGAAATTCGCTGTCTGTCCCCTGAAGTGTCTGCGATCTCGGCCGATACGTTTGTTCGAAGAAAGTTCGCATGAAAGCCACGCTCATCGCCCTCGCCGTTCTCGCCTTTCAGTTCGCGCTTTCCATTTTCATGGGAAAATGCATCCGCGCGGCCGCAGCCGCCGGTGCAGTGACAGCCGTCAATACGCCCCTTGCTTCCGCAGTACCACACCCACCGTCTTGGCCAGCAAATAGACGTCCAGCCAGACCGACCAGTTCCGCACGTAATGCACGTCCATGCCTACCCGCTCGTCATAAGTGGTCTCGCTGCGCCCCGAAACCTGCCACAGCCCCGTGATTCCGGGTCTCACCTTCAGGTATAGGTCGAATTCTTCGGCGTACTTCTCGACCTCAGGGCGCACGATAGGCCGCGGACCCACCAGGCTCATCTCACCCCGGATCACGTTCCAGATCTGCGGAAGCTCGTCGAGGCTGGTCTGCCGCAAGAACTTGCCGATCCTCGTAACGCGTGGATCGTTTCTCAGTTTGTGTTGGGCGTCCCACTCCGCGTGCAGCTTCGGGTCGGCTTGCAGGCACTGCTCCAGCACCTCATCCGCATTCTCCACCATCGTGCGGAACTTCCAGGCGCGAAAGTTTCTCCCGCCTTCTCCGATTCGCGGGTGTCCGTAGAACGCAGGCCCCTTGGAGCTGAGCTTCACCAACGCTGCAACCATGACGACCCATGGCAGGATCAGCGCGCCGCCGCCCACCGCCAGCGTGTAGTCCATGGCGCGCTTGGTCAGTCTTGCCCGCCGCCGAAGGAGCTCCCGACGGACCTCCAACCCCATCACACCGCCGCAATCCCGCGTGCGCATCCATGACCATAGCAGCCCCATCGACTGCGGAACCACGATGATCTTATTGCAGCCCCAAACCAGGCGTTCCACATCGCGCACCCAGTTCCGGTCCGCCCCGGACGGAATCACCACCAGGGCGTACGGAATCGTGCCCCCAGCCACGTGCTCTTCGGCCTCACGCGGCAGACTTGCCCGATCCGCATATACCATCGCCGCGGCCCGGATGCCGACGGCGGGCCGCGCCTCCATCACCCGCCGGATTCTGTCGACTTCGTTCGCCGGCCCCACCAACACCGCCGGAATTCCCCACCAGCTTGCCCTGCTGCACGTCTCCCGCACCAGCCATCGGGCACACAAACCCAGCACGACCCCCAGCGGAGCCGCCGCAAGGAAAACGACGCGCGAGTATGCGCTGGCCTCCTTCACCAGGAAGGTTGCCACCACCACCAGCGACATGCCCAACGTGATGGCGAGCGTCAGCCTGCGGAACTCTTCCACCGGGTTCAACAGCACGCCGGGATAAAGGTCCATCATCCAAATCAGCAGTGGGACCACCCCCAAAAATGGAATCAGCCGGAGGTATTGCGGCCACAACACCGTGCCGCCCACCGCGCCCCGGATCAGGATCGTGATGGCGTACGCCACCAGCAGGGCCGCTGTGTCCGCCACGAAGAACGCCATCCCGGTGGCATGCTCCGCCGCTGGCGAATAGGTTCGCTGCTCCTCGCGGGTTGCGCTTAGCGCCGTTGCTGCGCTCATTGGATTTCCGTCTTCCTCCGAGTTGGAAAGCCGCCGCTATCGAGGTGCCGCCATCGACTCCGCGCCGTGCCGCAATGCGTTCGCTGAGTTGCGGAAACCCCGTTCCGCCGCTTGGATGAGCACGGCCTCGAACCGATCGGCGATCTTCTCGATATCGAATGTCGCCTCTGCATATTGCCGAGCCCGCGCGCCCAAAGACGCCCGCAGATCCGCGTCTTCCGCCAGCTTCCGCGCAGCCTCGACCCACCCGCCGGCATCGTTCGGCCCCACGACCACTCCACCGCCGCTGCGCCGGATCACCTCCGCCGCCAGATTCTGCAGCGGCGCCGTCAGCAGGACCGGCCGCCCTGCGCAGAGATACGTCAACACCTTGGACGGCACCGCGAACGCGCCGGCGTCCGCCTCGAGCGTGGCCAGCAGCACGTCCGCGGCTGCCAGGATCTCCGGCAGCCTCTCATAAGGCTGGAAGTCGAGCAGCGTCAGGTTCGGCAATTGCGGCTGGTTCGCCAGATAGTGCCGCCCCACGCCCTCGCTGACCACCACCACGCGCGCCCGGCCCTCCAGCGCCCTGGCCAACAGGTAGATCAGGTCCGGACGGTGCTTCAGTCCCATGCTGCCCGAGTACAAGAACACCGGCTTGCCGTTCAACCCAAGCGATTCGCTCCAGGGGTTACGGCGGGGCAGTGGCGGGACCTCATCGAGGGGAGCCCAGTTCTCGATTACGGTTAGCGATTCGCTTCGCGCCCCGAGATGGCGCAATCGGGGGATGAATCCTGGCGAGATGGATACCACGGCCTCGCTATTTCGAGCTACCCAGCCGTCCAGCCACCGATAGGGGAGGGTCGCTAAGCCAGCCGCCGCGCCGATCTTCCGCCGGAGCGTGAAATCGAGCGCCAGGCTGTAGTCGTCCTGCACCCAGTGTGCGAAGCCAATGCCCCGGCGGCGGCAGAAACGTAACAAGTGCGCCTGCACATCGATGGGCGTGTCGCCGGAAAGAACGACCTCCGGCCTCTGCCGTTCCAAGACGCCCTCAAGATCCAGCGCGTATTGCCGCTGCGTTACCAGCCGCCGCCAGGGGGAGTACTTGCGGAAGTGCCGCGACAGGCGCACCTTTCCGACCTCCAGCCCAGGCCCGTCACTGGCATGCGCCTGTGTTTTCCAGTGCGGGCCCGGTAAGCCCCCGGCGCTCAAATGCAACACGCGGTGCCCTCGCGCGGCCAATTCCCGGCTCAACTGCACCGGAAAAGCATAGCCGGCAAAGTCATGGACCAGTAGACGCAAGCTATGCTTCCTTAGTGATCTTTCGGTCCCGAATGTACCTGGCGGGGTTCCCTGCCCAGATCTGGTACGCGGGAATGTCCCCGCTCGCGACGCTTCCCACTGTGACAGTCGCGCCAATGCCGAGCACCACACCCGGACAAAGCGTCGCCCGCGCGCCCACCCAGCAGCCATCTTGCAGCTTGATCGGCCGCCGAAACAGCTTCATGTTGGGGGATTTCCAATCGTGGTTGCCCGTGCAGAGATACGCCCCCTGCGAGATGCAGACGTGAGAGCCAATGGTGACCTGTGCCAGGTTATCGATCCAGACGTCCTCGCCGATCCAGCAGTGATCGCCGATGGTCAAGTACCACGGGAATTTGACCTTCAATCCCGGCTTCAGATATGCGCCCTTGCCAATCCGCGCGCCAAAGAGTCGCAGCACTCTGACCTTGATAGCCGAGACCGGCAACCAATAGCATCGAACGACTGGAAAGCCGGCGAAGTGCCAGAGCGCTCGCCATAATAGCGAGCGGCCCTTGTCGTACAAGCTATTATCGGGAAGCGAGAGGTCGACTAACTGTTCGCAGTGGAGCATTCTTCTCGGCCGGAGGGCAACGCCCGGCCCCCAACAACGGCGGTCAGGAGCTTCATCAAGCTTTGGGCCGCCGCATGGATCTCAAACCGTCGCAGAAAGCAGGGCCGTGCGTTCGCAGCCATGAGGCCGCGCTCGCCGACCGGCATGCCGACCCATTGCGCGAGCATTCGGCAAGCGCCGGACAGGTCGTCCGTATCAACTAAACCCGCCCCGTCCTCCTGCACCTCGCGCCAGATGTTCACCTTGTCCGAGATCAGTACCGGAACTCCGCAGGCCAGCGCTTCCGCGACGGCAATTCCGAAGTTCTCACCTCGGGAAGGGAGCAATAGCATCTCAGACGAGTGCAATGATCCCCACTTGGCGTCCCCTGACAGGACGCCAGCCCACGTAATTCGGTCCGCGATGCCCAGACCCTCTGCCATCCCGGTCAAGACAGCCTTCCACCCTACCGGGTCGGGCCCGACCACCACCAGTTGCCAATCCGGATTCTCCGCCAGCGCCTTTCCATACGCCTGGACCGCCAAGTCACAGCCCTTGCGAGGATGCAGCCGGCCCAAGTAAGTACATAGCCTCTTGCCTTGGAGTTCCGGAAAGAGTTGCAGGAAAGCCGCCTTCTGCACTGCGGGGTCGCCTGTTGGCCCTGCC
>DASWZM010000319.1:0-5171 GCA_036404455.1 Occallatibacter sp.
CGCCAAGGGCTACGGATTCATCGGACGTGATGACGGGCCGGATGTATTCGTCCACTACTCATCGATTCAGTTGGACGGATACAAAACGCTGAAAGAGGGCGATGACGTCGAGTTCGACATCGTCCAAGGTCAGAAAGGTCCTCAGGCGGATGCAGTTCTCCGCTTCAAGGACGCCGCCCATAGCGCAGCCTAGAAGCGCGGAAGACCGGGCGTAACCGCAAGACCACCGCCAGGTGGTGCAACTGAGGTGCGCCCAAATTTCTCCCGCCCGTCACATTGCACCGTTCAGACCCCCGGAAGTGTTCTGTCGAACGCACATTTCCATCCCAGCCGCAAACCGTCCGCCCGCCGCCGCCCCTCTGGCCTTCCGACTTGTCTATCCGCAGACCCGCTGACTTGCTCTTCCGTGACCCCTTGCCCCTTTCCCTGTTCCCTGTTCTTTGTTCCCTATTCCCTGTTCTTTGATACGCTTCCCCCATGGACAACCCCACCATGGCGCGTCTGCTGGCCGAAACCGCCGATCTGCTGGAGATCGACGGCGGCGACGGCTTCCGTATCCGCAGCTATCGCCGTGCCGCTGAAGCAGCCGAACAAACCACCGTGGACCTGGTGGCCGCGGCCGCCGAGACCGCCCGCCTGCTCGAGATTCCCGGCATCGGCAAGGGCATGGCCGCCAACCTGCAGGCCATCGCCGCCACCGGCACGCTGCCCCTGCGCGAGGAGTTGCTGGCCAAATACGGCGCCGGCCTTCTCGAACTCCTCAAGCTGCCCGGCATGGGCCCCAAGACTGTCGCCCTTCTGTGGTCCGCGGCGCAAATCGCCTCAATCGACCAACTCGCCGAAGCCATCGAATCCGCCCGTCTGGCCGGCCTGCCGCGCATGGGCGACAAGCAGATTGCAAAACTACGCAAGGGCATTGACGACTACCGCCGCAGCGCCGGCCGCTACCGCATTGACGTGGCCGAGGAGGCAGCCCAGCGCATTTCAGCTTATTTGCTGGCCTTCCCAGGAATCGAAAAAGTCACCCCCGCCGGCTCCCTGCGCCGCGGCCGCGAAACCGCCGGCGACCTCGATCTGCTCGTCACCGGCCCCGCCTGCGCCCCCGAGCACACCGCCTCCGCGGTGGAGTATGTTGCCGCCTACCCCGGCATCCACGACATCATCGCCAAGGGCGAAAACAAGGTCAGCTTTCACCTTTCCGGCGGTCTCCAGGTCGATGTCCGCCTGCTGCCCCCCGCCTCCTACGGCGCCGCGCTGCAATACTTCACCGGCTCCAAGGCCCACAACGTCGCCCTCCGCCAGCGAGCGCTCAAGATGGGCTATACGCTCAGCGAGTGGGCGCTGGCCCGTCTCGACGACAACTCGACCGTCGCCGCGGCCACCGAGGAAGAAATCTACGCCGCCCTTGGGATGGACTGGATGCCGCCCGAGTTGCGCGAGAACCTGGGCGAAATCGAAGCCGCCGCCCGCCGCGCGCTGCCTCGCCTCATCCAGCAGTCCGACATCCGCGGCGACCTGCACATGCACACCAACGCCACCGACGGCCACAACACCATCCGCGAGATGGCCGAGGCCGCCCTGGCCTGCGGCTACCGCTACATCGCCATCACCGACCACTCCAAAAACCTGGCCATGACCAACGGCCTGGACGAGAAACGCGCCCTCGAACAGGTCGAGCGCATCCGTGAAGTGGACCAACGCATGGAGGGCCGCATCCGCGTCTTTACCGGCATCGAGGTCGACATTCTGGCCGACGGCGCCCTGGACCTCGACGACGAAGTCCTGGCGCGGATGGAAGTCGTCATCGCCAGCGTCCACACCCGCTTCGAGCAGAGCCGCGAAGAGATGACCGCGCGGGTCCTGCGCGCCATCGAGAACCCCTATGTGCGCATTCTCGGCCATCCTACCGGCCGTCTGCTCCTGCGCCGCGAACCCTTCGCCCTGGACCTGGGATTGGTCCTGCGCCGTGCCGCCGAGTTGCGCGTAGCCGTGGAGCACAACGCAGCCCCCGAGCGCCTCGACCTCAACGATCGCGACCTCCGCCTTGCCAAGGAATTGGGTTGCCGCATCGTCATAAACTCCGACTCCCACGACAGCCGCAACCTGGGCAAGATGGATTACGGCATACGCCAACTGCGCCGCGCCTGGCTGGGACCAGAGGATGTGCTGAACACGCTTGAACCGGGGGACTTTCTCGACGCGCTCAGGCCCCGGCCCTAAGAACCCGGTCGCAGCTAATGGGTATATATTGGGAAACTTATTAGGGAGTAAGCTATGTCACGCGTTTCGCATTTCCAGCGCTTCACGCAACAAGAAAACCACGCCACCAACAACACGCTGTTGCTCCTCCGCTATTTCTATCAGTCGTCGCCGTTCAAGATTCAGAATCTTCTGACATCGCTGCTTGGAGTCGAGCTTTCCATCGGCCTCACTTTCGATCAGCAGATCCGAATTAGAGGCGGCACAGGCGTCCCAGACGCGCTCATCAAGCAGGAGCCGATTCGGATTTTCATCGAGACGAAACGGGGCGGAGAGCTCGACCCAGCACAAATCAAGCGCCACATCGACAGCATTGCAGGACAAGCAGCAGATGCTAACGCCGATTATCGGAATGTCCTCATCGGCCTAACAAAGGAGCCGATAGCGCCAACAATTCACTCAGATCTTGCGGCGGCAGCGGCATCAAGAGGCATCGCGTTCGTGTCGGTGACCTTCTCCCAAATCGTCGAGGAACTAAGGTCGCAGTGCGCCGAATTTGAGCAAGAGCTAATTTCGATTGTTGAAGACTACGAGGAATACCTAAACGACGAGAGGCTTCTGGAGGGGCGCAACAGGTGGCTACCCATATTCCCATGCGGGGTGTCGATCAAGGAAAACGAGCGGTTTGGCCTTTACTATGAGTCGTCATCAAGACGGTGCAAGCACAACTGCCGATTCATTGGGGCATACGACCAGAAGGCCGTCGCACTCGTTGGTGAAGTCGAGGCGATCACGGTTGTGACTTGGACCAACGGCAAGGCCAGCTTCTCAGAGGAAGCCGGGCAACTGACAGAAAGCCATCGGCAGCGGATAAAGAACGCCGTTGGAGAGACTCCCTACTACAATCTCAAGGCCAATCCACACCGTTTTTACGTCGTCGATTCGTTCTTCCGCACCAATGCGAGGAAGACCTCGCCCGGCGGAATCTGGGGTATGCGATATCTAGACTTGTCGAAGCTGCTAACGGGATACAACCCGCGCAAGGAGTATACGTCTGCCAACTTGGCCGAGGCCCTCAAAGGAGCCACTTGGGAATGAGGGGGCTTTCAAGGACCCCAATCAAATGAACTTGCCTCAACGGAACCGAATAGTAAGCACCCCAGGACAATGGTTGCTGAATCGGATTCGGTTTGTCTCTGGAGCAGGCTGCCCCCGGGTGCGCCTCCTGGCGGGAGGCGGGGAGAATAGCCCAGGACGAAGCCCTGGGAATGCGTCTCAGTAGAAAAAAACCGCCCAGGAGGGGCGGAACGATTCCCTTTGATGAGCTGGTTTGCCATTCATGCGATTGCCCCGTAGAAATCCCAGTTTCGCATTGCCTCTATAGGCAGACTTGCGTACACTGAATTCAACTCATCTGCGGCGTGCCGCAGGCCCAGAAGCCGTCGCAAGCAAGTGCGGCGGCTTTTTTGCATTTGGGACCGCTTCCCTCGCCAGCCGCGGCCCTTCCACCCAAAAGTTACCTCTTTCCGCAAAAAGGATTGGAAAATTCAGCGGCGACCTGAACGAAATCTGTGGTCCGCCTTGCGCTGGTAGAGATAAGATAAGGGCGTCTATGAGCCTACTTCAGCACGATTCTCCCCAACTCGACGATGCCGCCCTCGGCGAGGACTTTACCAAGGGTTCCAGTCATGTGGTCTGGGCCACCATAGTCGCCGCCGTGGTGGTCTCCGCCGCCATCGCCATCTATGTGATTTCCGGGGAAAAGCCGCCTCCGGCCACCGGAGAGATCGAGCAGGTTTGGGTCCATCCGCAGCACTCTGAGACCTCGGGCTTCGATGCCAACGGCGCCCCCATGTTCAAGGAAACCCACGACCAGGTGTATGTCTTTGCCCTGGTCAAGCTGCATAACCAGAGCAAAATCCCGCTTTTCCTGCGCAACGCCATGGTCAATGCCAAGTTGCCCGACGGCATCCACTCCAGCTACGCGGCAACCGCGGCCGATTACGACCGGGTATTTCTCGCCTATCCGTCGATGCCCGTCCCGCACGGCAAGGGGCTGTCTCTGCAAACCACGATCGACCCCGGCCAGACCGTGGAGGGGACCATCGTCTCGGCCTTTCGTCTGACCAAGGAGCAGTGGGCCGCGGGCAAGGACCTGAGCTTTACCTTTGGCCTGCAGTACCAGCCAAGCCTGGTGCTCGCGCCCCACGGCGCGGTTATTGACCGGTAGCAGCCGGTACCGGCGCACTCTTGGGCGTCGACAGATACCCGGTAATCGTGTTCTTTGCACTTACAGAGTTCACAACGATCTCGAAGAGCTGCGGTTCCTTGCCGCTATAGAACTGCAGCGGCTCGTTCAGGTTCCTGTCCTTCTTCTCGTATTCTTTGTCGTCGGAGTAGACCACCAGCGTAAACTTGCTCCTTTTGGCGTCGGCCTTCTTCAGTTCCAGGCTCACCGTGCCCACCGGCTTCTTCTGGCCCCTGACTAGGGTGAACTCGTAGTAGTTCCGATCGCCCTTGTGCTTCAGGACCTCCAGCTCATCGCGATTGCGCGCAATCAGGCTGGCGTGGCCGGTCAAATCCCCCTTCATCGACGTCAACTGGCTGATCGCATTGGCCAAGTCGCTCTGCGTCTTGGCCACGTCGGTCTTCACCCCGCCCACGTCGGTCTTCACGTCGCTGACCGCGCTCGAAACCGCCGTCACCTGCTGCGCGGTCTGCTGCTGCGCGCTCGCCAGCCGTGCGGCATTCGCCTCAACCTTCGCCTCCCGCTGCTGCAGCTCCTGCGCCCGGCTGTCAAGCTGCTTCTGCGTCAATCCCAGCGATGTCTTCAGCTCGTCGGTGGCCACATTCAACCGGGCGTCGGTCTCGCGCAACTCGGCTTCCAGCTTCACGTTCTGCGCCTTGACATCTGCCAGTTCCGCCTGCTGGCTCGTCAGCCTGCCGCTGAGCGTATAGCTCCAGATCAGGCC
>DASWZM010000320.1:0-12682 GCA_036404455.1 Occallatibacter sp.
CTCACGCCCGAGGCAGTGGTTGCGGCTGTCGATCGCGCTGCGGAACAATGCATCGAAGCCACCGGGATCGAAGCGCGTCTGATCCTTTGCACGCTCCGGCACTTCGATCGTGCGCAGAGCCTGTTGACGGCGCAACTTGTAGAGTGCTTCAAGGGTAGCCGCGTGGTGGCGCTCGATATCGCCGGAGACGAAGCGGGGTTTTCCATCGACGCTCATATCCCGGCCTTCCGCTACGCGCTTGACCATGGTCTTGGCCGCACGGCCCACGCTGGAGAAGCACGCGGCGCCGGCAGCGTATGGGAGACGCTGCGGGCCTTTGCGCCATCGCGGATCGGTCACGGTGTGCGCAGCATCGAAGACGCGTCCCTGGTGGAACATTTGCGCCGCGAACGCATCCATCTTGAGGTTTGTCCCAGCAGCAATGTGCAGACGCGCGCGTTTCTCACCTATGGCGCCCACCCTGTCGATCGATTGTTGCGGGCCGGCGTGTCTCTGGGCATCAACACCGATGCGCGCACCATCGCCAACGTGACGTTGGACCAGGAGTATGACCGGCTGCGACAGCACTTCGGCTGGGGCGCCGAAGATTTGCTCGCCTGCAACCGCGAGGCTCTGCGCGCGGCCTTCCTCGATGAGCCGCTCAGAGCGGGTCTGCTCGCTCAGCTCACAGCGATCTGATTGCCCCCCGGGTCTTCCACAGGGCTGCGCTCAAAGATTCTCCTGCCAATTCAATTGCGCACATCCTGACAATGCGATCGGGCCTAGCGGCGGCCAGCTCGGCAGGATAAAATCTCTCTGAAATGTCCATCAAACTCGCCTTTATCTTTCCGGGGCAGGGTTCGCAGGCCGTTGGCATGGGCCGCGAACTCGGGGCTCGCTTCCCCATCGCCGCACAAACCTTTGCCGAAGCCGATCAAGCCCTCGGCTTTCCGCTCTCCAAACTGATCTTCGAAGGCCCTGAAGAAGACCTGCGCCTCACCGAAAACACCCAGCCGGCCATTCTCACCGTCAGCGTCGCCGCCTGGCGCGTCCTCGCCCAGCACGGCGTCCAGCCGTCCCTGGCCGCCGGCCACTCCCTCGGCGAGTGGTCGGCCCACGTCGCCGCAGGAACTCTCCAATTTGCCGATGCCGTCCGCGCCGTCAAGGCCCGTGGCCGCGCCATGCAGGTGGCCGTCCCCGCCGGGCAGGGCGCAATGGCCGCCATCCTCTCGCTCCCCGCCGATCAGGTGGCCGAATCCTGCCTTGAAGCCGCCACCGAAACCGGCCTCACCGTGGCCGCCGCCAACTTCAACTCCCCCACCCAGACCGTCATCTCCGGCGCCCTCGCCGCCGTCGAAAGGGCCTCGGCCCTCGCCAAACTCAAGGGAGCCCGCCGCGCCGTCCCACTCCCCGTCAGCGCACCCTTCCACTGCGCCCTCATGCTGCCCGCGCAGGAAGAAGTCGCCCGCGTCCTCTCCGCACTCATCCTGGCCGATCCTGCCATCCCCGTAGCCGCCAACGTCACCGGCGCCCTGGTCGCCACCGCCGCCGCCGCCCGCGACGCCCTCATCCGCCAGGTCACCGGCGCCGTCCGCTGGGTCGACTGCATGCACTCACTCATAACCGCCGGTGCCACCCTCTTCATTGAGGTCGGCCCCGGCAAGGTCCTCTGCGGACTGCTCCGCCAGATCGACCCCACCCAGAAATCCCTCAACGTCGAAGATCCCGCCAGCCTCAATGCCACCCTCGCAGCCTTGGCAGGTGGAGAGGGCTCGGGCGGATAGACAGGCTGGGAGAAACTTCTTTCGGCGAAGGGTACGGGCATTACACGCTGCGGACAAACTCGATCCGAAGGGAGGCGGAGGTTTCAACCCCAGCATAACGCCAACGGAATCAATGCGTGCTGGTAGGGCTGGGTTTCAACCCAGCCACTTATCCCCGGAGGGAGGCTTTCCGCCAATTTCACCCGGATTCCCGAGTTTTTCAGCAGCTCTTTTAGCCCTGCAGCGGAACCAGAGTAGATGTATCCCGAAAGCAGGCCCGCTAAGTGGCTTTTTCCTTAGAACCTGTATAAAAACTCTTTCAAGCGGCAATTCTCGAGGGCCCTGTAACAGGGCACGACTTCAGTCGTGCCGCAAGTGCCGCAGAATCAACGTGGGCTTTAGCCCTGCGGGGCTCCCTCCGTGCATCCCTCCCAAAGCCAGGACTTCTTCCGCAGCCTCTTTAGCCACCGAGCAAATGTGCTTTCAATCCTTTGCATTCCCTCGGTGGCTAAGGCTGTGCCGTTTCAAAACTGCGAGTTTTTAAACAGGTTCTTAAGAAAAAGCCACCCAGAAGACTCTCTGCAAGGACACGTTTACTCTGGTTCCGCTCCAATACTACAGTTGTAGATCGCCGATTCCGGAGGGAGCCGGGTGCTTTAGCCCCCGGAGAGAATACGAATTTGCGGGGCCTTCAGGCCCGGGCTTTTACCCCCTTCTCGACGACAGGGAGCAAGTACAACTGTAGTCCTAAGAACCTGTCCAAAAACCAACAGGGTCGGGTACGGCGCTTTGTTCAGGGTTGCTTCCCCATAGATCCGGAAAACGGCTGACCTTTTGCAGAAGATTATGTGCAGGCGGCGCATAATGTGAATTGAATAGGGCGCGACTGCCCGACAGCAAGGCTGGAGAGCTCCACCATGCGAAGCGCAAGTCAGGAAGCTGCGCACAAACAGGCGAGGAAGAAGGGGGGGTCTGTGTGCATTTGGTACGCAAATTATCCCCTTGCACACCCAAAAAGCGGCCTAACTCCTTTAACGTCTAATATCTGCAAATAACTCGTTTGAATCAAGAATTTGGAGCGAAACCCCTGTCGTAACCCGCTGAAAACAATGAGTTTCTTTACAGAGTGTTCAGAGACGGGGGGGGTGGAGGTTACTCATGCGTTAACCGGGCGACAACCCCCTGTTGCTTGCGCTCTCCCCCAATGCAGACCCTATGCTCCCGTGCGGGCGCTGCCCGCGAGTTCTTGGACAGGTTCTCAGGGACGCTTTTCGAAAATCTCGCCCGCCATCCCCCGCCTTTTCGCAGCTTGTAAGACCCACGCGCGGCCAACTTCGCGCCTCTTCCCGCTCAGGCTTTGTTTGATCTCTCCGCTTCCTTCGCCGCCTGTTCGGAACGCCGATCAGCGTTCAGCGAGTCTTCGAGTGCCCGTTTGCTCAGTTCATGAGCGCTCAAATGGTCTGTCTTGCCGTGGGTGGCAGCAGCGGCATCGTGGGCATGTTCTGCCACATTGTGAAGTTCCGCAGCTCGGTCGTGGGTACTCTGGGGCATGGTGTTCTCCTGGCCTGTTGGATGCAATGAGACAGACCAGGATCGTGAGAAAGATTTCTCAATGCCTCCATAAAGCCCAAGGGCCCCATCCTCTTAGCATTTCCGCAAAGAGAATGGAGCCCAACAAGCCAAACCCGCCACAAAACCCTCTAACTTGCTACCTTCTACGGCCCCAGGTACAGTTCCACCCCTGGCGGCGAGAAGTTCAGCGTATGCGCCTTGGGGTCGTAATCCAGATCCAGCGCCTTGCTCTTGCGCCCGTTGATCAGCACCGCCACCATCAGCACATTCCCATACATCCGCTCCGCCACAATCTTGTGGCTCTGGATCACCCCGTACTCGTTGTCCGGGCTCGTCGGGCTCCAGTCCTCCTGGAACCGTGAAAACGGATAGGCCGCATTCTGCGTCCCGTGCTGCTGCCAGTCCTTGTCGTGCGTCCAGATCCCATACGCCTTGGGCAGGTCATTCTGCTCCACCGCCGTCAGAAACCTGTTCACCGCCGACCGGCCCAGCAGATGATTGTCCCAGTTCCATGGCCAGTCCACCGGCCTGCCGGCCACCAGCCACCACCCCACAAACAGCACCAGAAACAGACCCGCAGAGCCCCACACAATCACCACGTGCCGCCGTTCGCGTACCTCATCGTACTTGGGAGCGTCCATCAACGTCATCGTACAGTTTCCTCGAATTCAGAATACGACAGGAGATTTGCCTGCTTCCGGTCTGTAGTGGTCAGTTTTCAGTGATCGGTTGGCAGTGGCCGGAGATCGGCGCTCAGCGGCCCGGGCCTTTACCGGAACAATCCATGCCCTCTCTTTAGACACCAGAGGCAGGCTGGCGGTTCCCAGGCTGAATCATCTGCTCCCGTTTCCCTGCCACCGCAAACTCACAACCGATCACTGCCAACTGCTACCGCTACTCTTCCCTGCTGTAGGTCGTCCGGCTCTTCTCCGCCTGCCGTTCCAGTGCCAGCTCAATCAGCCGCGTAATCAGCTCCTTGTAGCTGACCCCCGTTGCCTCCCACAGCTTCGGATACATGCTGATCTGTGTAAACCCCGGCAGCGTATTCACCTCGTTCAGGAAAATCCGCCGCTTCCCGTCCGGCTCCATCAGAAAGTCCACCCGGGCCAACCCCGACAAATCGCAGGCTCGAAACGCCGCCACAGCCATCTCCCTGATCTGCTTCGTCTCCGCCTTGCCCAGCTTCGCCGGAATCACCGCCGCCGACCCCTCGGAAAGATATTTCGCCTCGTAGTCGTAGAACTCCTTACCCGGAACGACTTCGCCCACCACGCTGGCCTTCGGGTCGTCGTTGCCCAGCACTGCCACTTCGAACTCCCGCGCCTTGGCCGCCTGTCCGCCGCGGCGGATCTTGCCCCCCACCCCTTGCTCCGCAACCAGCTTGCGGTCGTATTTGGCGGCCAGCGTCAGCGCCGGCCCCAACTCCTTCCGGTCGTGCGCCTTGCTGATCCCCACCGACGACCCCAGGTTCGCCGGCTTCACAAACACCGGGTATTTCAGCGCCGCCTCCACCTGCGCAACCGCCTTGCGAGGCTGCTTCTCCCACTCCGCCCGCAGCAAAGTAACGTGCTTCACAATCGGCAGCCCGGCCTGCGCAAACAGCCGCTTCATCACATCCTTGTCCATCCCCGCCGCCGACCCCAGCACCCCCGAGCCCACATACGCGATCCCCGCCAGCTCGAACAGCCCCTGGATCGTCCCGTCCTCGCCAAACGTCCCGTGCAGCACCGGAAACACCACGTCCAGATTCGCCGCCGCCGGGCGCACGCTCCCCGCCGTCAGCGACGCACTGCTCTCAACCGGCTCGGGCGCCATTAGCGTGGGAATCCCCTCGTGCAGAAGCTTGGCTCCCGGCGTAGCCTCCGGATCGCCGGCCCGCAGCCGCCGCGCCACGGCGCTCTGGTCGCCCTCCAGCAGGCTGTGCGCATCCCCGGCCGCCAGCCAGTGGCCCTCCTTGCTGATCCCGATCGGCACCACCTCGAACTTCTTCCGATTGATCGCCTTCAAAATCGAAGCCGCCGAGAGCAGAGAAACCTCATGCTCGCCGCTCCGCCCGCCAAACAAAACCCCAACTCGCAGTTTTTTCGCCATTTCCTTCCTAATCACTACCTTAGGCACGCAAGACGCGACCCTGATCCAATGTAGAACCCCCTCACAGTATCTTCTTCCCAAACGCCGAGCAAGCCAACTCCACCGCCAGGTCCGCCGTCCGGTTATGCTCGTCGATTACCGGGTTCACCTCCACAATCTCAAAGCTCAACAGCCGTCCGTGATCGGCCAGAATCTCCATCGCCAGGTGCGCCTCCCGGTACGTCGCGCCGCCCCGCACCGGCGTGCCCACCCCCGGCGCGTCCTCCGGGTCGATCCAGTCCATGTCCAGCGACACATGGTACCCGGCTGTCCCTCGCCCCGCCGCCCGCAGCGCCTCTTCCATCACCGTCCGCATGCCCCGCTCGTCGATGTCCCGCATCGTATAAACCTCGGCTACCCCGGCGCGATGAATATTCTCCCGCTCCGCCGAGTCGATGTCCCGCAACCCGATCAGCACCGTAT
The DNA here is from genome assembly GCA_036404455.1 of Occallatibacter sp. Classification (GTDB taxonomy): domain Bacteria; phylum Acidobacteriota; class Terriglobia; order Terriglobales; family Acidobacteriaceae; genus Telmatobacter. The sequence continues at coordinate 5,868 of DASWZM010000320.1, forward strand.
TCTCCGCCGCAACCTTCGGCGAGTAGCCAAAAATGTTCCCCAGCAGCTCCGGCCCCAGTCCCAGCAGCGCCGCCAGCGGCATCCCGTGTACATTCCCTGACGGCGAAGTCTCCGGCGTGTTGATGTCCGAGTGCGCATCGATCCAGATCAAGCCGATCTTCTCCCCCCTCCGGCGATAGAACTCCGCCACCCCCGACACCGACCCGGCCGCCAGCGAGTGGTCGCCGCCCAGCACCAGCGGCGTCATGCCCTCTTCCAGCGTCTTCACCACCGCCTCGGCCGTCCGCGCGCAGGTCTCCGCAATCTCCGTCAAATAGCGCGCGCTCTTGCTGCCCGACGTCCGCGTCTCGGCAACCTCCACGCGGATATTGCCACCATCGGTCACCTGGTGGCCAAGCGCCTCCAGCCGCGCCTCCAGTCCCGCCACCCGCATCGCGGAGGGCCCCATGTCCACCCCGCGCCGGCTGGCGCCCATATCCAGCGGCACCCCGATCACCCGAATCCGGCGCGTAGGCAGCGCCTGCGTGCCGCTGTGCGGGAAAGGCGATCCATCGCGAATGATCTTGGCACTCTTCGACATCCAAACGCCTCCCTGCGGCGTACTCTGGCCAGCCCCCATGCCGCGCAGACGCCCGAGCGGCTGCACTGCACGGGCCCGATAACCCTCCACCCACATTATCGGCGGGCCTGCCTCAGCCCGCCATCACCCAATAGGTCATTAAAACAGACTCACAAGAGAGTAAGATGATTCCACAAAGACTCCCGGCAAACTCCAATTACCCGCGGTCTTAAGGATGATCCTTAAACCCAAAGTGGTTCATTGGTCGAACTCTGCCGATAGGAACTGCAAAGGACCGAAAGGCAAGACGCCCGTCCGTCCCGATATCTCCCGATGAAGAGATTGATTCCAGCAGTTGCGATGATTCTCGGCTGGGCCTCCGTTGCCTGGGCAGCCGCGCCCGTCCCCCTCACCACGCTCCCCGCCATCCATGCCCTCAGCAACGAGCAGGCCAGCCATGCGTTTCCCGTCGCCTTCGAAGCGACAGTTACCTACTTCCGCAGCTATGAAAAGACCATGTTCGTCCAGGACGGCGACGTGGCCATCTTTGTACAAGCCACGACCGATGCGAAGTTGGTTCCCGGCGACCGCATCCTAATCAAAGGTACAACCCACGAGAGCTTTCGCCCCTTTGTTCTCAGCAATGACATCACCCTCCTCCGCCACGGCGCGTTGCCCAAATCCATCCCGGCCAGCTACGACGAGTTGATCCGCGCCCAACGCGACTGCCTGCTGGTTTCCGTCCGTGCCAGGGTCCGCGCCGCCGATCTGGTCATGAGCTCGGATGTGCGCAGTACCAGCCTGCAGATGCTCACCGATGGGGGCACCATTGACGCGGTCGTGGATAGCGACAATTCGGATCCGCTCAAAGACCTGCTGGACGCCGATGTCGAAGTCACCGGCGCTGCCTCGGGGAGATTCGACGGCAAGATGCAGCAGACAGGAATCCTGATCCACGTTACATCCCTTGCGGATGTAAAGGTTCTCAAACGCGCCGCCGCCAGCCCATTGTCCCTCCCCGTCACCCCTATGGATCAGATTCTCACCGGCTATCATGTCCAGATTCTCTCCCAAAGAATCAGGGTCCACGGTTCCATCACCTACTATCAGCCCGGTTCCGCGATTGTGCTCCAAAACGGTACAAAAAGTCTGTGGATCCAGACCCATACCATCGCCCCCATGTATATCGGCGACCTGGCGGACGCGACGGGCTTCCCGGGTCTCCATGACGGTTTTCTAACCCTCACCAACGGCGCAATCCATGATAGCCGCATGCAAGCGCCCATCACGCCGCAACCGGCCACCTGGCGCCAACTGGTATTGAGCGGGAATGTCTTCGATCTGGTTTCCATTGAAGGGCAAGTGGTCACGGAGGTCCGGGAGGCCGCCCAGGACGAGTATGTCCTGGTCTCGGATGGTCAGATGTTCTCCGCAATTTTCCGCCATCCGCCGCCGGCCAGCCTGGTTGCCGGGCCGCCTCCGCCCATGAGGCAAATTCCGCTGGGTTCCAGAATCCGCGTCACCGGTATCTGCATGCTCGATGATTCCAACCCCTTCAACGCCCAGGTGCCCTTCACAATCCTCATGCGTTCCTTTGATGACATTGCGATCGTTGCTGAACCTTCGTGGCTGAACATTCGAAACCTTATTCGTGCCGTCAGCGTGCTCCTGCTGGTGATGATCGCGGCGGTTTTTTGGGGCGTAACCCTGAACAGAAAAGTGCGCCGCCAGACCGCTGCCCTGTCTGCCCGTATTGAAGCCGAAGCCGCCCTTGAGCGCCACCTGGCCCAGCTCGAAAAGCGCCGAAGCCGCATCCTCGAAGACATCAACGGATCCCGTCCCCTGGCTGAAATCCTCGAACAAGTCACGGATCTGGCTTCCTTTCGGCTCCATGGCGCTCCCTGCTGGTGCGAGATCGCTGCTGGCGCACGCCTGGGAAATTACCCGCCTGCTCCGGAATCCTTTCGTATCGTCCGCGAGCAGATCCATGCCCGCGCCGGCTTGCCCCTCGGTACTCTCTTCGCCGCATTCGATCCCGCCGCTCAGCCCTCCGCCACCGAGTGCGACGCGCTCATCGTCGGCGCACGCCTGGCCACCCTGGCCATCGAAACCCGCCGCCTCTACTCCGATCTGCTCCACCGCTCCGAATACGACCTGCTCACCGACATCCACAACCGCTTCTCTCTCGACAAGCAACTCGACGCCCAGATCGACGTGGCGCGCCTCGATGCCGGCGTCTTTGGCTTGATCTACATCGACCTCGATGAGTTCAAACTGGTGAACGATCTCTATGGCCACCAGATCGGCGACCTGTATCTCCAGGAAGTTGCCCTGAGGATGAAACGCCAGCTTCGCTCCCACGATCTGCTGGCGCGCCTTGGTGGGGACGAGTTTGCCGCCCTAGTCCCGATCGTGCGCAACCGCGCCGATGTCGAGGAGATCGCCCTACGCCTCGAACACTGCTTCGACGATCCCCTTGCCGTCGAGGGCTACATCCTCCATGGCTCGGCAAGCGTCGGCATCGCCCTCTACCCCGAGGACGGCGCCACCAAAGACAGCCTCCTCAGCGCCGCCGACGCCGCCATGTACGTCGCAAAGCACACCAAACGCCAAATCCCAACCGAGCCGGCCGGACGCCGGAACCGCGAACTCACGCCTGAAAACCGCACATAGCCTCGTCCCGCCACCCTTCCCGGATCTCGCCGGACCCATCTCCCTGGACCCCATTTGCGCCTGCCGGGCTTGCTGCCCGTGGCAGGCGCGACACAGCACCCTCGGAAGCAGTAAACTTCATTCTATCGACGGAATCATTCAGCTTGCGTCCCCGCCGACAAAACTCTCAGGGGCCAGATAACACTGCACTTCGACGACCGGATTCTGCCCGATGACCCGATGAAGAGATTGATCTCAGCGTTTGCCATCCTCCTCGGATGGGCCTCGGCTGCGTGGGCAGCGACGCCCAATACCCTGACCACCCTGCGCGCCATTCACGCCCTCACCAATGCCCAGGCCAGCCAGGCGCTCCCCGTCGAATTCGAAGCAACGGTGACCTTCTACCGTCGGGAGATCATGGATCTGGTTGTGCAGGATAGCGGCGCGGCGATTTATGTATATACCTCAACCAATGCCCGGCTCGTTCCCGGCGACAGAGTCTTGGTGCGCGGAGAGACCAATGAAAGCTTCCGCCCGATAGTGCTCAGCAACGACGTGACCCTGCTCTACCATGGCGCCTTGCCCAAACCCGTACCGGCCAGATTCGATGAGATGGTCCGCGGGGAACTTGATTGCAAGCGAGTCACCGTGCGCGCCATTGTCCGTGGCGCAGGCCTCGAGTTCAGCGCGCATCAACGCATCACAAACCTCCAATTGCTGATGGACGGAGGGTACATTGAGGCATTCGTGAGCAGCAGCGACGCGAACGCGCTCAAACCGCTGATGGACGCAGATGTAGAAGTCACCGGAGTCGTCACAGGGCTGTTCGACGGCAAGATGCAACTGAGGGGGGCCGGACTCAACGTTCCCACGCTGGCAGACGTAAAAATCCTGAAGCCTGGCGGTGCCGGCCTTGAGTCCCTTCCGGTCACGCCCATGGACCAGGTTCTCGGGGGCTATCATGTGCGCGATTTCACAAGCAGGGTCCGCGTTCGTGGAACCATAACCTACTATCAGCCCGGCGCGGCCATTGTTCTCCAGAGCGGCGCCAAGAGCCTGTGGATCACGACTCTGACCGACCAGCCCCTCCACATCGGCGACCTGGCCGACGCCTCGGGCTTTCCCGATGTCAGCGGTGGCTTTATGACATTGACTCGGGCCGAGATACAGGACACCCACGTCCCGGCGCCCATTGTTCCGCGCCCGGTCGCTTGGTCGGATCTGAGCTCCGGCAGAAACGCATTCGACCTGGTTTCCACCGAAGGGCAGGTGCTGATGGCGGTCAGGCAGGAAGCACAGGATCAATATGTCCTGGTCTCCAACGGCCACCAGTTCTCCGCCATCTACCGCCACCCGGATGGAGTCGACATGGCGGACCTTCCGCCGATGAAGCAGATTTCGGCGGGCTCCAAAGTCCGCGTCACCGGAATTTGCATGCTCTATAGTTCCCATCCCTTCAGTGGCCCGGTGGCCTTCGACATGCTGCTTCGTTCCTCCGACGATGTCACTCTCCTTGCCATGCCCTCCAGACTGACCCCTCGCAACCTGATGCTGCTCGTGGGCTTGCTGCTCTTGGTAGTTGTCGTCGTGGGCGCGAGGGGATGGTTTTTCGAGCGCAGGGTGCGCCGGCAAACCTCCACTTTGGCCTACGTCGAGCGCCGCCGCAGCAGCATCCTTGAGGACATCAACGGCTCCCGTCCCCTCGCCGAAATCATCGAGGAAATCACTGAACTGGTCTCCTTCAAGCTGAAAGGCGCGCCCTGCTGGTGCCAGATCGTCGACGGAGCGCTACTGGGAAACTGCCCGCAGACACTCTCCGCCCTGCGCATCGTCCAGCACGAAATCCCCGCCCACTCCGGACCCCCGCGCGGCACCGTCTTTGCCGGCCTCGATCCGCTCACCGGGCCCTCCGCCATCGAATCGGAAGCCCTCTCCATGGCCGCTGGCCTGGCCACCCTCGCCATCGAAACGCGCCGCCTCTACTCCGATCTCCTCCGTCGCTCCGAGTTCGACCTGCTCACCGACATCCACAACCGCTTCTCCCTCGACAAGCGTCTCGACGGCCAGATTGAAGAGGCGCGCCAGAATGCCGGCATCTTCGGCCTCATCTACATCGACCTCGACGGTTTCAAGCAGATCAACGACCTGTACGGCCACCAGGTTGGAGATCTTTATCTGCAGGAAGTGGCGCTCCGCATGAAGCGCCAGCTCCGCTCCGTCGATACCCTCGCCCGCCTCGGCGGCGACGAATTTGCCGCCCTGGTCCCGGTGGTGCGCAGCCGCGCCGATGTCGAGGAGATCGCCCTCCGCCTGGAACGTAGCTTCGACGGCCCTTTTCCTGTCCAGGGCAATATCCTCAACGGCTCGGCGAGTGTGGGCGTCGCCCTCTACCCCCAGGACGGCAACACCAAAGACACCCTCCTCAGCGCCGCTGACGCCGCCATGTACGTCGCAAAACACGCCCAACGCCAAGGCGCAACCGCGCTGTCCGGTAACCCGGATCCCGAACTCACTTCCCAGGACCCCGCATAAGAAGAGGCCCGGCTTGCGCCGAGCCTCTTCGGTTGACCGAAAGAACCGAAAGAACCGCTGCCTGGACGGCCTGCCCTTACTCGGCCGCCATCTCCTCGGCTTCGCCCTCCTGGCGCATAAGCTCCAGCTCGCGCTCGGCCGCCTCGATTTCCGCGGTAACCTCTTGCTGCACTCGCGCCGCCGCTTCCTCCAGTTCCGGTGAGAGCTGAACGTTGCGGTAGTACTCCAGCCCCGTGCCCGCCGGAATCAACCGTCCCACAATCACGTTCTCCTTCAACCCGCGCAGGTTGTCCACCGCGCCGTTGATGCTGGCCTCGGTCAGCACCCGCGTCGTCTCCTGGAAGCTGGCCGCGGAGATGAAGCTGTCGGTCGAAAGCGATGCCTTCGTGATGCCCAGCAGCAGCGGACGCCCGGTCGCCGGACGGCCTCCCAACGCCATCGCACGATCGTTCTCCTCGCGGAAGCGGAAGCGGTCTACCTGCTGCTCTAGCAGGAAGTTGGTGTCGCCCACATCGTCGATCCTCACCCAGCGCAGCATCTGCCGGACAATCACCTCAATGTGCTTGTCGCTGATGGCCACGCCCTGCAGCCGGTAAACTTCCTGAATCTCGTTCACCAGGTAAGACTGCAGCTCCTTTTCCCCTAGCACATCCAGAATGTCGTGCGGGTTCAGCGGCCCATCCATCAGCGGCTCGCCGGCGCGCAACCGCTCGCCTTCCTGCACGTTCACATGAATGCCCCGCGGCACCGAGTATTCCTTCTCGTCGCCGTTGTCCGCCGTCACGTAAATCTTGCGCTGTCCCTTCGACACTTCGCCGAAGCGAACCACGCCATCGATCTCGCTGATGATCGCCGTCTCCCGCGGCTTGCGCGCCTCGAACAGCTCTACCACTCGCGGCAAGCCGCCCGTGATGTCCTTGGTGCGCGTGCTCTCCTTGGGAATCTTGGCCAGCACGTCGCCCGGGCCCACCTCATTGCCGTCCTCGACCATCAGGTGAGCGCCGCGGGGTAGCAGGTAGCGCTTGTGTCCCTTCGCGTTCTTCACCACGATCGCCGGCTGGCGCTTTTCGTC
>DASWZM010000321.1:0-7826 GCA_036404455.1 Occallatibacter sp.
CGTGCGCGAGGCCCCCTGCGGACGGTTGAGCAGCCGCAGCAGCGCGTAGAGCTGGGACTCGATGGGGGAGTCGGACGCTGCGCCTGCCACGGCCGTATTCGAAGCGCCTCCGGCGATGCGGCTGCGAACCCGGTCCACGGCCTGCTGGACCCGCGTGCGGTCAAAGGGTTTGAGCAGGTAATCAACGGCGTTCACGTCAAAGGCGCGCACGGCGTACTGATCATAGGCGGTGGCGAAGACGATCTGCGGCAGCTTCTCGGCATCTTTGCCCGCGCTCGTTCTTTGCCGGTTGCGCTCCATGAGTCTTTGAATCACGGCAAAGCCGTCCAGGCCCGGCATCTGCACATCCAGGAAGACGAGGTCGGGATGGTGTTCTTCGATCAAGTCCACGGCCTCGATGCCGTTGGTTCCCTGCGCCACCACGTCCACCCCGCCGACTTGGTCGAGCAGGTAGCTCAGCTCGTCGCGGGCCAGTTGTTCGTCGTCGATGATGAGCGCGGAGATGGACATGCAGGCTGGAAGTTCGATTGTAGAAAGGGAACGCGGGAGGGGTCAATTCCTGGATGGGGCAAAGGGGTGGACCGGCCTGGAACCGACCAGGTTTCCGCCTGGCGCATTTACTCGCCCAGCACCCGCAGACGCGCCGGCATGTGGTCGCTGGCCAGCTCATGGCCGCAGCAGGTACAGAACTGGTCGGTGGCCCGCACGGTGCGGAAGCAGTTGCCGCAACTGGCGCCGAGCTGGTAGTCGCACTGCGGGCAGAAGTGGAAGTCGCTCTGTACGTGTGTCGAGCAGGCGGGACAACGCGAGACCTCCGGCTGGCGCAGCAGGAAGTAAAGCACCGCGCCTATTCCGGCCGGCATCACAAAGCAGATCACGATCCAGAAGCGCACACTCATGGCACGCCGCGGAGCGTCCTTGCTGACGTAGCCGACCATCAAAAAGTACAGCGCGGCCAACACACCCCAGGAAAGATTGAAGTAGATGCGAAACCCGATGGGCGGAACGTGGTGCGACTGTTGAGGCAAGACCAGCCAGAAATAATATTCCACCAGCACAAAGGCCGAGATGGCCACTACGATCGACCACACCGGAATCATGCGTGCGTCTTCGTTGACGGCAATCGATTGGGGATCACGCATAGGCATTTCCCCCTTCGGAGGGGATTTCAAATTCTTGAGCACAGCTTAACCTGTATTTAGATGGACGGAAAAGTGGACTCGGAAGTTGCGGACACTTTCGTTCCGCCTGCTCTTTGCGGGTGCGATTCTCCCAATTGTGTTTGTGATTGAGACTCCAGGGAGTCAGGATTTGTTGTGGCGCACCCAGCCGACAATCAGCGCCGCGGCCAGCAAAGCTCCGCTTAGGAAGAAGATCCATAGGCTCAACTGGCCTATCAGCCCGGTCAGATGCTCCTCTTCGATCAGAGTGTCGCCTGCCCACCAGACCAGCGGACCCAGCAGAAGAAACACTACCAGTACGGCGGCCAGTGCCACGGAGCGAATCCGCTTGCGCCCGGCTTTCTGTTCCTGCATTACGCCCATCGAGGCATTCACCACGCGGCAGGTACGATGGGCCACTGCGCATTCCCGGTCGGCTTGGTTTCCGGCAAGGGCCGAAAGCAGATCGGGGTCGGCGCCCGCGTCTGTTCTTGCATCGCCGGCCGCGCCCCCGGCCAGCCCGGCGGTCTTCACACCGCCCCCTGGCGGCGCAGTTGGGCGCGCTCCAGCTTGGGCTTGATTGCGGCAAGGCCCCTGTAAAGTCTTGACTTTACCGTAGAAAGAGGAGCCCGGGTGACCTTGGCGATCTCTTCCAGCGACAACTCCGCCTGGAAGCGGAGCACCAGCACCTCGCGATGAAGCGTATCCAACTGCAGCAGCGCCGCCGCAATCCGCTCACGGTCCTGGAGGTTGGAAAAGCGGTCGAAGGGCGTCGGCTCGCCGTCGGCAACCTCGAAGCTCATCGGCCGGTCGTCGTCGCTTCCGCCTTCAAACAGCTCATCCAGGCTGGACATGGTGCGCTTGCGCCGCTGGTCGATCACCAGGTTGCGGGCAATGGTAAACAGCCAGGTGTCAAACCGCGCCTGGCCGTTGAATTGCGCACCGCGCACCAGCACCCGCATCCAGACCTCCTGGAACAGGTCCTCGGCCATCTCGCGGTTGCTGGTCAGATAAAGCAGATAGCGCAACAGACGGTGCTGGTAGCGCACGATCAGTTCGTCCAGCAGGCCGGTTTCCTGGCGTTTGAGGCCCTGGGCCACCGCTAGGCTCTCCTGCCGGACCTGCTCGTCAGCTGCGGTGGCGGAACCCTGATTGAAAAAGGGGTGAACAGAAGCGACAGTGCTCATCGTATTCAATTAGACGCCGAAAATGCGGCCCAAGTCGCCTGAAAAATGGATTTAGTGTGAGAATTCTCCTCCCGGTAGTAATCGGCCGGTACGCGTAATGCCTGGAGCGTATTTCATAAACCCGATCTGTGTCAGGGCACGGCTTCAGCCGTCCCGCGAGCGCCGCTAAATCAAAGGGCCTTAGCCCCTGAGGGGTAGTCAACAACGCTCGCGGGGCCATTGATGAAACCTTGGAATGCGTCACTCGACTTCGCGTGAACCCCTTTTGGCCACGCGCAGGGCGTCTTCGACGGCCTGCGCAGTCCGTCGTTCCCGGCCATCGACGTTCCGATAGTAGAAAATGCCCAGCAGATGGCTGCGGCGCTGCACCGGCGTCATGGCCTTCCATCCCTTCAGTGCCAACGGCTGGCGCAGGAAGGCCGCTTGCAGAATTGGCGGCAGGTCCCTTTCGCCCTCCAGGGTCAGCAGCAGGCGCTCCGCCATCTGCTCGGCGCGCTTCTCGCGGCTGGAGGCGGCTTTTGGCTCGCTGACCCAGTCACCAATGGCCTTGCGCCAGGAGTAGCTGAGTCCGTCGAACCACTTCCGCAGCCGGCGGTCGCCCTTGAGCGTCTGGGCCAGTTCCGGCGGGACCACAGCCGCACGCTCCTCCAGATCCGGCTCGAGCGAAATCCGCACCTGGGAGCCGACCGTTGCCTGCGCCGCCGCCTGCATCTTCTTGTTCACCAGCAGGAAGTGTCCCACACCGCGCCCATAGGCCATCAGCGATGAGCGAAAAGGGAATCCCTCAGTCTTGCTGTTCAAAGGCGAGACTTCGCCACGCATGCGCAAACCCCTGCGCACCGGCCATGCCTTGGCAACTTCGAAAGGAATCCGCGCAACCACCCAGCCGAGCCCCGACTGAAGCGGCTCCAGCACGGCGGTGAAAGATTTGAAGGTAGACGGGCTCATGAGCTTCCAGACAGCCCCAGTATGCAACCCGCGGCGCGTTCCGACAAGAAGGAAACTGCGCTTAGTTTGCGATCAGCCGGCAATTCGGATGCGCACCCACTGCCCAAAAACGGCGCCGGTTCGTCCATCGTCGTTGATCTTCTACACTATCCCACATGGAAGTCTTGTACGGAGTGCATCCGGTCGAGGAGGCGCTCAGGGCGGGGAAGCGGCGCTTTGACCACGTTCTGGTGGCCCGCGAGCGGCAAGACGAGCGCCTGGAACGACTGGTGGCCGTTTGCCGCCAGGCCGGCGTCCAGGTGTGGCAGGAATCGCGGGACCAGTTGACGCTACTTGCCAAAACCCCCGCCCATCAGGGCGTAGTGGCCCTGGTCCGCGCGCAGGAGTTTCTCGCAATCGAGGATTTGTTCACGGCCGATCCTGCCGCGCCAAAGGCAGGCGCACGCCGCTTGGTGCTGGCGCTGGATGGCGTCGAGGACCCGCAGAATCTGGGCGCACTGTTGCGCGTGGCCGACGGCGTCGGAGTGGACGGGGTGGTGCTGACGGAGCGGCGATCGGCGCCGCTCAGCCCGGTTGCGGTGAAGGCAAGCGCCGGCGCGGCCGAGCACCTGCGCATCGCCCGCGTGGTGAACCTGGTGCGGGCGCTTGAGGAACTCAAGCGGCAGAATCTATGGATTATCGGCCTGGACGCGAGTCCGGACGAACGCGGCCAGACCGACTACGATCAGTTCGACCTGACCGGCGACTGTGTGATCGTGCTCGGGCGCGAGGGCGCCGGGCTGCACGATCTGGTGAGGCGCACCTGCGACCATTTGCTGCGCATTCCCATGGCCGGCGGCGTCAGCTCGCTGAACGTCTCGGCGGCCGGAGCGGTGGTGCTGTATGAAGCCTTCCGCCAGCGCCGGAACGCAACGCGCGCGGCGGCCGATTTCGCGGCCGGCGCTCTCCCGAAAGCGGAGATTGCGTCCAAACCTCAGTCACAAAAAGGCTTGGGGAAACGGAAAGGCTTGGGCTCATGAAGTTTTCACTCGCCGGCATGGTCATTTTGGCTGCCGCCGGCATGGCGTCCTTGCCTTCCGCGGCGCAGACCACCACCTACGCGCCGCCAGCCTCGGAACCCGTAGCCCCGGCAGCCCAACAGAAGCAGCCCGGCGGCAAAGTCATCTTTTCGCGCTCGACCGGCGAAAACGGCCAGACCACGACCCAGACAGGCCCGATTGCAGCGCCGCCCGCGGCCCAGATGGCCAGCGCGCCCACCGCCGAGGACTCCGAGCGCCAGGCGGTCACCTTCACGGATTTCGATCTGGACGTGCGCCTGCGCACCGCGGAGCAGCATATTGCCGTCCGGGCGCTGATTACTGTGCGCAATGACGGCAAGACTCCGCTGGCGCACATCCCGCTCCAGCTCTCCTCCTCGCTCAACTGGGAGCACATTCGCGTCAACGTCAAAGACCTCGCCTTTCCCGTGGCCACGCTCAACTCCGACGCCGACCATACAGGACGGTTGCACGAGGCGGCTGTGCCGCTTGCACAACCCCTTGCGCCCGGTGCCAGCCTGCAACTGGACGTCACCTACTCCGGCTCGATCGCTCCGTCTGCCCAACGCCTCCTGGTCATCGGAACCCCTGACGATGTGGCGCTGCACTCGGACTGGGACCGCATAGGTGTCGATTTCACCGGTCTGCGCGGCTTTGGGAACGTGGTCTGGTACCCGGTCTCCAGCGTCCCCGTAATCCTCGGCGATGGCGCGCGCCTCTTCGACGAGATCGGCGAGCACAAGCTGCGCCTGATCGGGGCGCGCTTCCGGCTGCGGCTCACCGTCGAGTTTCCGCACGGCCGCGCCCCCTCCGTGGCCCTCATCAACGGCCATCCGGCTCCAATGACGGTCACCGATGCAGGCGGCCTGGATCAGGAGGTCGCGGGCGTGGCCACCGCCGACAACGGAGGCGAGACCCTCGGCTTTGAGGCGCCCAGCCTGTTTGTGGCCGTCCGCATACCCCGCACCGGGCCAAACGCCATGATCTGGGCGCTTCCGGACGATGAAGCAGCCGCAGATGACTGGACCACGGCGGCAGCCACTGTTACGCCCTTCCTGCAAGGCTGGCTGGGGCAACGGCCCCGCTCCCAGCTCACCCTGCTCGACCTGCCCGACGCGCAGGACGCGCCCTATGAAACGGGCTCGCTGCTGGCCACGGCCATCCGCCCGGCCGGCCCCCAGGAGAGCCCGGAGCAGTTGGAAGGCGTTTTGGCCCACGCGCTCACCCACGCCTTCCTGCACACCAGGACGCAGTCGCCGCCCGCGTGGCTTGACGAGGGAGTGGCGCACTTCATGGGCACGCTGTGGGTGGAGAAGCAGAGCGGCCGCGAGCAGGCTTTGGGCACTCTGGAGGCGGCGCGTCCGGCGCTGGCGCTGGCCGAGCCGGAGAGCCCTGGCCACGGCGTGGGCCAGCCGCTGGCCGGTGCCATCTCCCCTGTCTACTACCGCACCAAGGCCGCCTATGTGCTGTGGATGCTGCGGGATGTGGCCGGCGATCCAGCGCTCTCGGCGGCACTGCGGGCCTACGATCCCGCAGCCGATCCGAGCCCGAACTACGGCAGAGACGCGAGCCCCAATTCGTTTGAAAAGCTTCTGCAGCAGGCCGGATCCCGCCGCGACCTCTCCTGGTTCTTTGCCGATTGGGTGACTGCCGACAAGGGCCTGCCCGACCTGGCAATCGAAGGCGTCTTCCCCACTCCCGAACAAGCGGGAAACTGGCTGGTGACCGTCAACATTGCCAACAGCGGCTACGCCTCAGCCGAGGTTCCAGTGACGGTCCTCTCCGGCTCGAACTCGGTGACCCAGCGGGTCCAAGTTCCCGCCCGTGGCAAGGCCGCTCAGCGCCTGCTGATTCTGGGCAAGCCGCTGGAAGTGCAGGTGAACGATGGAACGATCCCGGAAACCCAGGCGAGTGTGCATGTTACGAGGCTGGACCAGCCGGCGGGGAGCTCGTCGAACGGGCCGAATCCGGGGCAGCCTTGAGAGGCTGACGGGGTGCAGGACGAGGGCAATTTGCCTTGAGGCAGTTTGTCTGAAGGGTTAGGGCTTGGGGGTCGTTTTGTTTGCTTCGATAGTTCCGATTTCGGGGTCCAGGTTCGTTCAAGTGATTGCGAAAAACTGCTTCGTCTACCCTTTGAGCAAACTTGGATCCGGGAAAACTCTGCCTGGAAGTTTCCGGTTTTGAGGGAAAGTCTGCCTGGAATGTTACGAAATGGCCCTGTATAAGTAATGTCGCGTTTGAAGGTCAGCAAGTCGGCGGGTCAGCGGGGTCAGCGGGTCATCAAATCGGGCAAGTCAGCGAGATCGGCGAGGGCGGCGGGGCGGGGGGGTCTCCCATAAGCGCTAAGTTAGGACCGTCCGGTCACTTTTTAGCTTGCTTGATATCCAACCTATGGGGTAACCAAAGTGATAACTGCACAATCCGTAGGGGTTACTTATTCGTTATCTTAGCGCTCATGGGGGGTCTCCGCGGTAGACCCAGGCGGCGATGCCTTCCTGGGACGGTTCGACGGACCGGGGGTCAGGCGTTTCGAGACGGAAGCCGAGGCTATGGAGCAGGCGGTAGATGTGATCGGAGTGATAGCGGACGCCGCAGGCCTGCCAGGTGGGTTCGGCGACTTTGGAACTGGTCCGCGGGGCGGAGGGAAGGCCGGACGCCCACGATCCGCGCACGAGGGCGAGCGTGAGCGTGCGCCTGGCGCGCGGATCGAGACGTGGCGGGCGGTCGCCTTCCATCGGTACACACTGCGGCGGTCAACGCCGAGCTGACGAGCCACTTGGAACGGAGTCAGGCCCTGCCCGAGGAGAGCCAAGGCTCGAAACCGCCGCCGTTCCAGTTTTTCCGGTGTGCCAAAAGGACGCACGAGGTGCTTGAGAAAGTATAAGACAAACGTGTCGGAGAGCTGGAGGGCTGGAGGCATCGAAGAGAGCCGGTGTTAGAGTTCGGGGTGAAATCTCGCTCTCTTCAGCATGACGTGGACTGGACGCATGGGCGCAACGCGGTGACGAATGCGGAGATTACGGTCTAGCGTCTGGTTCCGGTGGGTGCTCCCATCGAAATCAGGGCGTGAGGGCGCGACGCACGCGTGGTCCCGGACAGCTTTTGTGGATGGGGAACGGCGGGGGAAGATTCGTGGTTTCGTACCCTTGCGCCAGAAAAACGGCGCGAGGATGGGGCACCCAGTTCATTGGCTGGGAAAGGTGAGCCACCCGGCCAGTCCCTCAAGGCTGCCCCGGATTCTCATCGGCGGCCAAGGTGGTAAGTCCTTTGTTTCGACGGGTCGAAACGGGTGTTTTCTACCTAACTATTTTATTTTGTTTGGGTTGTGGCAAAAGTGGGGGAGAGGTGGGGGTCATGGGCGCTAAGATAAGGAGTCGATTTTGGGTCGTCGTCTACGATGTGGTTCGCTCAGTGCGGTTGTGATCTGATTCCATTGCATGAGCACCGAGCGGAGAGGCAGGCGAGGAGCAATGGCGGCTGTGAGCTGAGGGAAG
>DASWZM010000322.1:0-23795 GCA_036404455.1 Occallatibacter sp.
GGCGGCTAAAGGTGAAAATAGACTGGTCACTAAATCGGTCACCAGCCGTAGCGTGATTTCCGAGGAAGGCGCAAGAATTCGCGATGAATCATCTCTCAACAACGACTTACAACAAGTGGCCCCGTAGCTCAGGTGGATAGAGCAGCAGTTTCCTAAACTGCGTGTCGGAAGTTCGAGTCTTCCCGGGGTCACCACTCCCTTGCTTGTACGGATTCTCCCAATTGGACTGCGCGGACGGCCCAGGCTGCGTCTGGAGCCGAGCAGCCAGGAATTGGCGAACTTTGACCTGTCGGGTTTTGACTTTCGGGGGCTGACCCGGCTATAAATGTTGATGTCATGGAAAATCGTTTCATGGCATTGAGGCTGTTCCGTTGAGGGGCAGCGCAGTTCACCACGGCAATCGCCAGGATGCTCGGGAAGCGCGGTGCGATTCCGCCACTGCCCCGCAACTGTGAGCGCCACTCGCCTCGATGCTCGTCATTGATTGAGGCAGGAATTCAGCCAGGGTCGTTTCGCCTAGCGCGGAAGGCCCCCGAGAAACCACTGGAGACGAGGCGCAATGGGCTCGTTTTTGGGAAGGTGGCTGGAGAAGGCGCAAGTCAGGAGACCGGTCCTCGGCGCTTTCAACCCGCTTGCGTTCCGAGGGGAACGAAGGAGCCATCATGCCTGTTTCCGCATCTGCGCGCGCCCGCCTGAGCCGCGTTTTGCCCATCATCTTCATCGCCCTTCTGTTTACCGTGTACGCCGCGGTGTGCCCGGGTGCGTCGATTCGCGGCGTGGTGACCGACCCCTCGGGGGCCAAGGTCACAGGCGCCGTTGTGGATCTGCTGAGCGGAGGGAAAGTGGTTGCGTCCGCGGCGTCCACGGCGGACGGGAGCTTTCAGATTCTGACCGGAGTGGAAGGGCGGTTTTTTCTGGTGGTTTCCGCCAAGAGCTTCCGGCAGTTGGAGACGCCGGGATTTTACGCCGGGAAGCTGGACAACATCGAACGCAACGTGGTGCTTGAGCCGGAGTGGGTGCGGGAGTCGATTGTGGTGACCGCGACGGGGACTCCGACGCCGCAGGCGCAGATCAGCGCGGCCACGAGCGTGCTTGGACCGCAGGATCTGGCGCTCCAGGACGACCTGGTGAGCGCGCTGCGCCTGATGCCGGGCACGTTCGTGGTTCAGGATGGGCAGTTGGGGGCGCAGACCTCATTGTTTGTCCGCGGCGGGGAATCGGACGACAACAAGATTCTGGTGGACGGCGTCAGCGCCGGCGACCTGGGCGGGCGCTTCGACTTTGGGCCGCTCTCAACCACCGCAATCGAGCGGGCGGAGGTGTATCGCGGGCCTGATTCGAGCCTCTATGGCGCCGATGCGGAGAGCAGCGTGGTGAGCGTGACCACCCAGCACGGCACAACGAGCTTTCCTTCGCTGCTGTTCCAGGGCGATGCGGGCAACTTCAACACCTCGCGGGAGGAACTGGAGCTGGCCGGCGCGCATAACAAGCTCGATTACCTGGGCGCCTTGAGCTGGCTGCAGACCGGGAACGCGCTGCCCGACGATGAGTATCACGTGGCCACCACGGCGGCCAACCTGGGCTGGCAGCCGAGCGGGAACACGCAGATTCGCGGGACGCTGCACTATGGCGTGGATGCAACGGGGGTTCCGAGCACCTGGGATTTCTATCACATCGCGAACAGCGCGACGGAGAAGGACCAGAACATATTCTTCAGCGGTTCGGTGGACAACCAGACCACGGCGGACTTTCATCAGAGCGTGCGTTACGGGCTGACGCGCAAGCGCGAGCAGTACAACCTGTGGTCGCAAAGCGGCAGCGGCACATTCGATGCGTATGGAGACAGCTTTGGCGGCGTGGTGACGATAGCGGGGGCCAATGGCTACTCGGTGACCGGGCAGGCGTTGCTGGACTACGCAGGGACGTATCCGCAGGGATATCAACTGGTTTCGAATCGCGATCAGGTTGTGTACCAGGGCAACTACCGGTTTACGCCGCATTTGACGGCGATGATCGGCTTCCATTACGAGGACGAGCGCGGGGCCGAGCCGGGGAGTTCGTATTACACGCCGGTGGAGCGGAGCAACTACGACTACCTGGCGGCGGTGCACGGGGACTTCAAGAGCCGGTTCTTCTATACGCTGGGCGGCAGCCTGGAACGCTACTCGCTGTTTGGGACGCAGACTTCGCCGCGCGCAGGGCTTTCCTACTATGTGCTGAGGCCACGGAAGGGGATCTTCAGCGGGACGCGGGTGCTGTTCAACTTCGGTGATGCGGTGCGGGAACCCTCGCTGACTGACCAGTTCTATTCGCTATACAACTTTCTGGCGTCGAACGGTGGGCAAGCAACGATTGCTCAGTTGGACATCAGTCCGCTGGCTGCGCCCGCGACGCGGACCTACGAAGGCGGCGTGGAGCAGGCGCTTTTCGGGGAGCGGCTGGTCTTCCGCACCAGCTTCTTCCACAACGAATTCGGGCGGCAGATCGAGTACGTGGGGCTGAATCTGATTCCGGAATTGCTGCCGAATCTCACTGCGGCAGAGCAGAATCAGTTGGAGCAGTTTCTGCAAGCGAACGGGGCGTACGAGCAGAGCCTGAACACGGAGGCTTACCGGGCACTGGGAGTGGAGACGACCGTCGAGGGCGGGATTGGGAGCAGCATCTTTCTGCGCGGAGGGTATACGTACCTGGATGCGGTGGTGCAGCGGTCGTTTGCCAACGACGATGTGGCGCTGCTGGGGCCGGTTCCTACTTACGGTGGCATTCCCAACGGCATCCCAATCGGTGCGGTTTCACCTCTGCAAGGGGCGCGGCCGTTTCGGCGGCCGCCGCACACGGTTTTTTGTACCGCCACCTACGCGACCAGGCGGCTGACTGGAGTGTTTAGCTCCGCGTTTGTGAGCCGGTCGGACGATTCGGATTTTCTGGGTGGATATGACCTGAACGGCGGAAACAGTTTGCTGCTGCCGAACAGGAATCTGGACTACGGGTATGCGAAGTTGGACCTGGGGGGCAGTTATCAGTTGCTGAATTGGCTGGGAATTTACGGGCAGGCGGAGAACCTGTTGAGCGATCAGCATATTGCGCCAATCGGGTATCCGAGCTTGCCGATGAACTTTCGGGCCGGGCTCAAGATTCAGTGGGGGATTGGAAGCGGGAAGTGAGGTATCGATTGGCTTGGGGCGGGGCTGGGATTAGATCTGAAGGCCGACTCGACTACGGCTTAGCTGTTCGCACTCGATCAGCCTCTTCGCTGTCTCAATGGACACGTCTCCATTTGACCTCACCGGTCACTTTGGCTCCAGTGGTCGGTGTGGGAACGGTGTAGGTCAGGTCGTCGCCGATAAGCAAAAAAGGTCGCTTCTGATCGGTGCCCTCCCAGTTGGGGAAAGATGCGTGTTCGATGTGGAAGATGATCGAACCTCTGTCTCCACTGATTGAATAGGAGCCGAAGTGGGCGTTGGTACCCTGCACAGCTGCCTGGTACTCCTCGGGTGTGCCTTTGCTCTTGTCGTTGGCGGCAAATTTGGGCCGGTCCGCGCGCATGATTTGGAGTGCGTAGTTGCCGCTCGCATCGAAGGTGAGGATACCGTGGGGGTTGGGGCCGTAGAGCTGAACCAGGGAACCGTCGGGGAGGATGTTATCGACGAGAACGATCTTCCAGGTGCCGACGAGCGCTGTTGAGTTGCCAGGTACTTGCGCGTATGTCGAGGTTACAAACGCGATGGCTGCGTACACGAAAAGGACGAAGCAAAACTTATGTCGCCCGGAACGAATCATCTCTGTTTCTCCTCATAATTAGCCGCGCAGGAAGTCTTTGGCTTTCTGGATCAGGACGTCGCGGCTAATGTCGGAGATGGCGTTGGTGAGGGGAATCTGCTTGGGGCAGATTTCTACGCAATTTTGTGCGAAACCGCACTCCTGGATGCCGCCATCGCCGGCGAGGGCGCGCAGGCGGTCTTCCTTAAACACCTTGCCGGTTGGGTGGTCGTTAAAGAGCTTGACCTGGGCGATGGTGGCGGCGCCGACGAAGCCGGTGTCTTCATTAAATTGCGGGCAGACCTCCATGCAGCAGCAACAGGAAATGCAGTTGGAGAGCGGGTAGCTGGCTTCCTGCTGCTGGGGGAAGACGCGTGGACCTGCTCCCAGATCGTAAGTTCCGTCGATCGGCACCCAGGCCTTGACGGCCTTGAGGTTTTCAAAAAGAACGGAACGGTCGACCTGGAGGTCGCGGACGAGCGGGAACTTGCTGAGCGGCTCGACGCGGATGGGCTGCTGGAGATTGTCGACGAGGGAGGAGCAGGCCATGCGGGCTTTGCCGTTGATGCGCATGGCGCAGGAGCCGCAGATTTCTTCCAAGCAATTGGAATCGTAGGTGATGGGGGTGGTTGCGCGGCCGTCGGCGGTGACGGGGTTGGCGGCGATCTCCATCATGGCGGAGACGACGTTCATGCCGGGACGCCACTCGAGCTCGAAGTTTTCCCAGACGGCGGGAGCATCGGGGTTGGCCTGGCGCTTGATTTCGATTGCTACGGTCCTGTTTGCCATGATCCCTTTCTCGTAAAGGCTCTCAGTAGTTTCGGCCTTTCCCCCAGGGGCTAAAGCCCACGGTCATAAAGCTCATCTTGCGGCACGAGTAAACTCGTGCCCTGATACAAGACTATTTGGTTGCGGTGTAACTGCGCGGGCGAGGCTTGATGTACTGGGTATCGACTTCTTCGTACTCGAAGCGCGGGCCTTCGGCCGAGCCGGTGAAGCTGGCCTTGGTGGTCTTGAGGAACTTCTCGTCGTTGCGGTCGGGGAAGTCGGGTTTGTAATGAGCTCCGCGGGACTCGTCGCGGAGCAGGGCGCCGAGGACGACGGTGCGGGAGAGCTCAAGCATGTTCTTCAACTGGCGGGCGAAGGCGAAGCTGGTGTTGGCCCACTGGCTGCGGTCGGCGAGGTTGACCTTCTTGTAACGCTCGAGAAGTTCGAGGATTTTTTTGTCGGCTTGCTTGAGGCCCATGTTGTAGCGGATGACGGTGGCGTGCTCGGTCATGGTCTGTCCCAGCTCGCGCCAGAGTTTGAAGGGGTTTTCAGTGCCATCGCTATTTAGCAGTCTCTTGTTGATTTCGGCCTGGCGGGCGAGCTCGTCGGCGTGGCCGCCGTCGCCTTCCGCTGCCGGCAGGTCTTTGGCGTACCTGACAGCGTTTGGCCCGGAAACAAAGCCGCCGAAGATGCAACTGACGAGGGAGTTTGCGCCAAGACGATTGGCGCCGTGGTATTGGTACTCGCACTCGCCGGCGGCAAAGACTCCGGGGATGTTGGTCATCTGGTCGAAGTCGACCCACAGGCCGCCCATGGTGTAGTGCATGCCGGGGAAGATCTTCATGGGAACGTCGCGAGGGTCGTCGCCGACGAACTTCTCGTAGATTTCCAGAATGCCTTCGAGCTTGCGGTTGAGGGTGGCGCGGTCGATGTGGGTGAGGTCGAGATAGACCATGGGCTGGCCGTCGAGGCCGAGGCCCAGCTCGTAGACCACCTTGTGGATGGCGCGGGTGGCGACATCGCGGGGGACGAGGTTGCCGTACTTGGGAAACCACTCCTCAAGGAAGTAGAAGCGGTCGGAGTCGGGGATTTGCTTGATGGGGCGCGCGTCGCCCGCGGTGCGTGGGACCCAGACGCGGCCGCCTTCGCCACGGGCCGATTCCGACATGAGGCGCAGCTTGTCTTCACCGGGGATGCAGGTGGGATGGACCTGGATGAACTCGCCGTTGGCGTAATAAGCGCCCTGCTGGAAGAGGGCGGACTGGGCGGAGCCGGTGCAGACGACGGAGTTGGTGCTCTTGCCAAAAAACGCGCCGACGCCGCCGGTGGCCAGGATGATGGCGTCGGCGGGGAAGGAACGGAGCTCCATGGTGCGCAGGTCGAGGGCGGTGATGCCGCGGGCCTGGCGCTTGGAGTCGAGGACGGCGGAGAGGAACTCCCAGCCCTCGTACTTTTTGACCTTGCCGGCGGACTCGTGGCGGCGGACCTGCTCGTCGAGGGCGTAAAGGAGCTGTTGGCCGGTGGTGGCTCCGGCGAAGGCGGTGCGGTTGTAGAGTGTTCCGCCGAAACGGCGGAAGTCGAGCAGGCCCTCGGGAGTGCGGTTGAAGGGCACGCCCATGCGGTCGAGGAGGTCAATGATCGCTGGGGCGGCTTCGCACATGGCCTTGACGGGGGTCTGGTTGGCGAGGAAGTCACCGCCGTAGATCGTGTCGTCAAAGTGCTTGTCGGTGGTGTCGCCCTCGCCCTTCAAATTCTTTGCCGCGTTGATGCCCCCTTGCGCGCAGACAGAGTGAGAACGCTTGACGGGAACGATAGAGAAGAGGTCGACGGTGCCGCCGGCTTCAGCGATCTTGATGACTGCCGCGAGTCCGGCAAGGCCTCCGCCAACGACGATGATTTTGGGTGCTGCCATGGAGTCTTCCTTGTACCTTTCCGCCAGTTGTCTTGGCGCACTTCGGCCGGCGCTAAACCCCAAACTGCCGCAGATGATGGTCCAGATGCTTGTAGTTCAATTCCGCCCACTCCGTTGGGGTCAGCGGCCCGAAAAAGCTGTGCGGATTCCGCGTGCATCCCGCCGCGCCGCCCGCCGCAAAGCGGTCAATCAACCCGCGCAGCCGTTGTCTCTCCGCTTCGAAGTCCCGATCGTCGCTCACCAAAAAGCTCTTGTCCGTGGGCATGTTGTGGGCTATCGGCTTCTCGCTCAAAATGCTCGATTTGGCGAGTCGCCCAACGAGCCGTCCAATGAAACTGCGCGGCGGAGATTTCAGGCCCAGCGACACCTCCATCGCGGAGGAGCAGTGCGCCAGCGCCTGCGCCGGATTCATCTTGCCCCACTGCCGCGCGCTGTCCGGTCGCAACCGTACCATCCGCTTCCTTACTTCCACCGCGGTTGCCGCTTCAAAGAGATTCTTCATATGAAATCAGCCCCAGTAGCCGCGGGGGCTATCAAGATGGAGACAGCCGGAGTCGCATTCTCGGGCGCGTTCTTGTAGTTGGGTCCGACGAAGGCCCAGATGCTGGCCAGGCCGATGACCACGAGAACGATTCCCAGAGCGAAGCAGACGTAGCCGAAGCGCTTGCGGGCAGCGGCGCCGGGGGTGATGCCCCACTTGGCCGCGAAAAGCCAGATGCCGTAAGAGAAGTGCCAGCAGATGGCGATCATGGCAACGATGTAGACGGCAAGCATCCAGGGGTTGGCCAGTTCGTGCTGAACCTTGGCGAAAGCCGCATAGGGGTGCTCAGGAAGCTGGACGCCCATGAAGCGCTGGCGGAGGACGTGCTGGCCGATGTAGAAGATGGCGATAAGGCCGGTATAGCGCTGGCCGGTGTACATCCAGTTGCCGGCCCAGGGGTAGTAGACCAGATTGGACTTGCCGCGCAGCCAGATATAGACGCCATACAGGCCGTGATAGAGGATGGGCAGGAAGATGAAGGTCCACTCGAGGATGCGGACCAGGGGCAGGCTGTTGAGGAACTTGACCTGGGCTCCGTAGGCGGCGGGGCCTTTGAGGGCCTCGAAGTTGGAGAGCAGATGCTCGAGGAGGAAGGCGCCGATGGGGACTACGCCGGTGAGCGAGTGCAGCTTGCGCCAGATGAAGGAGTTTCCCTGGCCGGCGCGCAGCGGCTGGACGCCGCGGCTGACGGTGGGCGCGGCAGGTTGTTGAGCAGTGGCCATGGAAGTCGAGGCTCCTAAAGGCTGCGGGTGGAAGCGGTTTCAGATTAAGAGACAGGGTATCTTGACTTTGTTCCCCATGCATTATTGGGGCCCAAGGATAGCCTCGTCAAGGCGCTCCGCGCCCTTTGTCCCCTGGACGAGAGTTGTGGAAGAGATTCAGACGGCCAACATGGGCAACAGGGCGGCGATGGCGCGGCCGCGATGGCTGAGGGAGAGCTTGGTTTCGAGGTCGAGTTCGGCCATGGTGCGGTCGAGGGCGGGCAGGTAGAAGAGCGGGTCGTAGCCAAAGCCGCCTGTGCCTCGGGGAGCTTCAAGGATGAGGCCCTCGACTGCGCCCTGGGCGGTATGGAGGGTCCGGCCGTCGCGGGCGGCGGCCAGGACACAGCGGTAGCGGGCGGTGCGCCGGGCCTGGGGAATGCCGGCGAGGCGCTGCAGGAGCACCATGTTGTTCCAGACGTCGGTGTTGTCGTTGGCATCGGGCGAGTCGACCAGACCGGAATCGGCCGCAAAGCGAGCGGAGCGGATGCCGGGAGCGCCGTCGAGGGCGTCGACTTCAAGGCCCGAGTCGTCTGCCAGGACCAATTCGCCTGGAGCAAAGCGGGAGTAATAGACGGCCTTGAGAGTGGCGTTGGCGGCAAAGGTGGCGCCGTTTTCTTCCGGGGCGGGGATGGTGGCGAGCGCGGCGAGTGGATCGATGACGAGGGAATGGGCCTGGGCGGCGGTGCGGAAGTCGCGGAGTTTGCCCTGGCTGGTGGTGACGGCGTAAAGGCGGAGGGCCATGGGGAGAGTGTAACGGGCGGAGGGGCGGTTTCAGCAGGCCAGCGGGTTAGCGAGTCAGCGAGTTAGCAGGGCATCGGGTCCGCGGACAGCAGGTTGGCGAGTCAGTAAAGCGGCAGGTCCGCGTGTAATCGCAGGCTGCCGCAGCACGCGACCTGATGGGTTGCCGGCAACGTGTTTTCCATCACTGCATCCGCAAGAGGCAGACGTTACACTGCGGCGCTGGATGCGGAACGCGCAACGGGGGTTGACAAACATGAAGCAGGATGGCCGGAAGATCGTTATCGTTGGCGGCGGCATCGCGGGACTTTGCACGGCGGTCTATGCGCAAAAATGCGGCTATCAGGCCGAAGTTCTGGAGATGAACGACATTGCGGGAGGATTGGCGACGAGCTGGCGCAGGGGCGAGTACACATTCGAGACCTGTTTGCATTGGTTGTACGGCTCCAATCCAACCGGGGCGATGTATTCCGAGTGGCGCGAGGTCTTCGACATCGATAAGTTGACGTTCGTGCATCCGGAAGAGATGGTGCGCCTGGATACAGAGCGCGGCGAATGCCTGAGCATCTACACGAACGTGGACCGCCTGGAGGCGGAGATGCTGAAGCGGGCGCCGCGGGACGCAAAGGAAATTCGCCGTTTCGTGTCGGCCATTCGAAGACTAGGCAAATTCAAGATGCCTGACCCTGCCGCTGGCCGGGCCGGTAGCTTGTTGACGCTCCTGCGCGACGTAACCTACCTGCCGTTGGTGCGGGAGCTGACGAAGATAAGTGGCAAAGACTACGGCAAGATGTTCAAAGACCCCTTGCTGAGAAGTTTCTTCGGGGATGGCGAGATGGGGCGGTTGTCCGCAATGGCATTGTTTTTCTCTCTCGCGTGGATGGGTGCGGGCGACGCGGACTATGCGATCGGCGGATCGCAGGCCATCATTCGGCTCATCGAAGAGAAGCTTGCCAGCCTGGGCGGGCGGGTACGCTTTGGAGCCAGAGTCGAACGCGTCCTGGTGGAAAACGGCACGGCGGTCGGTGTGCAGTTGGTTGGCGGGGAGACCATCGCGGCCGACTGGGTGGTCTCCGCCGCGGATGGCCATGCCACCATCTACGATCTTCTTGGCGGCAAGTATACAAACAAGGCAATTGACAAGCTCTACAACGTGTCCGAAATCTTCCCCTCCTATCTTCAGGTCTCTTTGGGAGTGGCGCTGGATCTTTCCGGGCAGCCCGCGTTTGCAACCCGGCTGCTCGACTTGCCGCTCCATTTGGACCCCATTACCGACCTTCACCAGGTCTCATTCCGGTTCTTTCACTTCGACCCCACCTTTGCTCCAGCCGGCAAGACCGCGGTCACATGTTTTCTGCCCACGTACAATTACGAGTATTGGGTCCATCTGCACCAACACGATGAGGCCGGCTATCGGGCGGAGAAACATCGGGTCGCCGAGGCGGTCGTCGCCATCCTGGAAAAGAAGGTGCCGGATATCCGCTCGGCGATCGAGACGATCGATGTCTCAACGCCAGCCACCGTCATCCGCTTCACAGGGAATTGGAAGGGGAGCATGGAAGGCTGGTTCCTGACGCCTGGCGGCAGGTTCAGGCCATTGCCGAATGCGCTGCCGGGTTTGCGGCGGTTCCTGATGGTGGGACAATGGGTCATGCCGGGGGGTGGGCTACCGTCCGGCCCGATGACGGCCCGGCCCGCCATGCAAGCGATATGCAAGCAGGATCGGGTGCCGTTTTCGCCGCGACAGGAGAAAGCATTGAACGCGATCGCTCTGCCCGGATGAGTTTTCGCACAATCCTAAAAAGCCCCGAGCTGCCAGCCGCGCCGTTTCAAGGCACCGGCTTGTCCTGAAGGGCCAGCCGCCGCACGCAAGAGGCCGGGGTGGGAAATTCTCCGCGGCGCGGGGAATTGTTTTGACAGAGGCGGCGCGGGTTGCTTAAGGTTCTCCGGCCTGGAAAATATTTCATTTGGTAAATCTGTGGCGATGGACGCATCGTGAGGCACGCGGCTTTTCAAATCAGGCGAGAAGGCCGCACAATGGACAGGCTCTGTTCGAGAGGCGGGTGAGAGAGATGGAAAAGAGAATCGTGGCCTGGATGGTGTGGGGACTGGTTCTGGGAACGGCGGCTTTGCCGGTGGCGGCGCTGGCGGGCGCGGCTGAAGTGGGGCCGGCGGAGTTGCGCGTGGACGGCCTGAAGACGCCGCTTGGCATCGACGACCCGGCGCCGCGGTTCTCCTGGCAGTTGCAGGACCCGGCGCGGGGCGCAAAGCAGACGGCGTATGAGGTGTTGGTTGCGTCGCGGGCGGAGTTGCTGCAGCAGGGCAAAGCGGACGTTTGGGATAGCGGTCGGATTGAGTCGGGCGCGTCTTTGAATATGCGCTATCAAGGGCCGGCGGTTCAGCCCAGTACGCGTTGCTTCTGGATGGTGAAGGTGTGGGATGCGGCGGGGAAGCCGTATGCCGAGAGCGGGACGAGCTGGTGGGAGACGGGCCTGGTGAAGCAGGAGGCCTGGCGCGGCGGGTGGGTCGGCTACGAGACGGCGGAGGAGGATGCGGTGCGCCACGCGCCGGCCGCGTGGATTACGAGCCCGGATGCGAAGGCTCTGGATGCCGAGAAGCTGGCGGAGCAGCATATTGCGTACCGCGCGACGGTGACGCTCAAGAAGCCGGTGAGGCGGGCGGCGCTTTACGCTACGGGGCAGGATACGGTTGCGGCCTGGGTGAACGGCGCGCAGGTGCTGACGGCTTCCCCGTTTCCGGCGTGGAAGCAGATGCCTTGGAAGAAGTTTGTGCGCGCGGACGCTACGGGAAAGCTGAATGCCGGCGCCAACACGATCGCGATCGAGACGGTGCATTATATGGCCAATCCCAACGGAATGGCGACGGCCGACGCGCCGCCTATGATTGCCACGCTGGTGGTGGAGTACGCGGACGGAACGACGGCGACGTTTGTGAGCGGGACGGATTGGAAGACAGCGATTGATGCGGCGGCGGGCTGGCAGCAGAACGGGTTTAACGAGTCGGGATGGAAGACGGCGGTGGTTTGGTCGCAACGGCCGGGGCCGATGAGCCAGCCGCTGGGCCATCCGTGGATTCCGGACTCGGTGAAGGCGTTGCGGCACACGTTTGAGGTGAGCAAGCCGGTGAAGTCGGCGCGGCTGTATGCGACGGCGCTGGGAGGCTACGAGGTGTTTTTGAACGGCAAGCGCGTGGGCGACGATGTGCTGGCGCCGGGGTGGACGGACTATCGCGAGCATGTGAAGTATCAGACCTACGACGTGACGGCGCTGGTGGAGAACGGGAAGAATGCGATTGCGGCGCTGCTGGCGCCGGGATGGTATGAGACGCCGCTGGAGTGGTTCCAGCAACCGAACAACTATGGCGATGCGCCGCCGGCGCTGAAGGCCCAGTTGCGCATCGAACATGCGGACGGCAGCGTGGAGTGGGTGGCGACGGACGCAAGCTGGCAGGCCGACACGACGGAGATTCTGCATTCGGAGATTTACGACGGCGAGAGCCAGGACGCGCGGCGGAAGCAGGCGGGCTGGGATACGGCGGCGTTCGATGCGGGAAGCTGGAAGAATGCGATTGCGATCGAGCCGAAGCCGGTGGCGATCGAGGCGCAGGATTATCAATCGATTCGCGTGGAGCGGACGCTGAATGCGAAGACTGTGACGGAGCCGAAGCCCGGCGTGTGGGTCTACGACTTCGGGCAGAACTTTTCCGGAGTGGAGCGGCTGCGCGTGGAGGGGCCGGCGGGGACCGATGTGCGGCTGCGGTTTGCGGAGATTGTAAACGCGGATGGGACGATTTATACCGACAACTTGCGTACGGCCAAGGCGACGGACCACTTTATTCTGAGCGGCAAGGGAGTGGAGGAGTTCACGCCGCAGTTCACGTTTCATGGGTTCCGGTACGTTGAGCTGACGGGGCTGCCCAATGCGCCGGGCAAGGATGCGGTGAGCGGGCTGGTCTTCCACACCGATGCGGCGTTTACCGCCCGGATCGAAACCGGCAGCGCGATGATCAACCAGCTGTGGAGCAATATCCTCTGGGGCCAGCGGTCGAATTTCGTCGGCATTCCCACGGACTGCCCGCAGCGGGACGAGCGGCTGGGGTGGATGGGAGATGCGGAGGTATTCTGGCGGGCGGCCAGCTACAACATGGACCTGGCGGCCTTCTCGCGGAAGTATGGCGGAGATATGCGCGGGACGCAGGCGGGCACACCGTACTACGGCATTTACTCGCCGGGGACCGTGTCGCCGAATGCGGGCTTCGCGGCAGGCTGGAGCGATGCGGGAGTGATCATTCCGTGGACCTCGTGGCTGCAGACGGGCGACACGAGCGTGATTGAACAGAATTGGGGCGCGATGGAGAAGTATCTGAATGCTATCGAGGCCGCCAATCCGGATGGGCTGTGGACGCACGAGGCGGGGATACCGTTTGGGGACTGGCTTTCGCCGGAGGGAAAGACGGATTACGCGCTGATCGCCACGGCGTATTGGGCGTATGACGTGACGCTGATGCGGCAGATGGCCCACGCGACGGGACGCGCGCAGGATGAAGAGAGGTATGCGCGGCTGTTCGAGAAGATTCGCGCGGCGTTCGAGAAAAAGTTTGTTCACGATGACGGGTTTGTGGCCGGTGCGGACAACAGTCCCTCGCCGTTCGGCCAGATCAACAATCCCAACGCCAAGAGCAACGGTGGCGCCACACAGACCGGGTATGTGCTGGCGCTGCACATGAACCTGTTGCCGGGGAGCCTGCGCGCGGCTGCGGCACAGAAATTGGCGGACAAGATCCAGGCCAACCACGGTTTGCTGGGGACGGGGTTTCTGGGCACGCCGTATCTGCTGGAGGAGTTGACCAAGAGCGGGCACGCGAAGCTGGCCTACCAACTGCTGCTGAACACCGAGTATCCGTCGTGGGGCTACCTGGTGGGGCACGGGGCCACGACGATGTGGGAGCGGTGGAACGGCGACCAGATGAAGGACGATCCGAGCATGAACTCCTATAACCACTATGCGTACGGCGCGGTGGCCGACTGGATTTACCGCTATGCGGCCGGCGTGGATGCGACGCCGCTGGACGCGGGCTTCCACACGGTCGTGCTGCATCCGGAGTTTGACGCGCGGCTGGGGAGCGTGCGGTTCGATTATGCCTCTGCGTATGGCACGATCCATTCCGATTGGAGCGTGAAGGGAACGACGGCCGAGTGGCATGTGACTCTTCCCGCCAATACCACGGGCTGGCTGAGCCTGAGCGCGGGCGAGGCAGCGAGGTACAAGCTGGAGGGCGGTCCGCTGACGGAGAGCAAGCTGGCCAGGGCAATAACTCGCGGCGGGCAGAGCGGCTATGAGTTAGAGGCTGGGAGTTATGCGTTTGTGGTTGAGATGTAGGGAGTTTCCGAACGAATCTTCTTGTCGAGCGGGCATTCCCTCAGAGGCTAAAGCCCAACTGATTCTGCTGGTTCTACGTAGGGGCTAAAGCCCGTACCCTCCAATGCTTCGACTTATGCAGAGATTTACCGAGGTGAACTAATCGTTGCGCGTAAGCCTGCTTGCCGGGAAAGAGGGGATGGCCGGCAGGCCAATGAAGGGAGAAGGAATCTTGTCGATACTCGCTGGGATCGGATGGCACATGGTGGGCGCGGCATCGGCCGCATCGTTCTATGCGCCCATTGGGAAGGTGAAGAAATGGTCCTGGGAGACCACGTGGGCCGTCGCCGGCTTCTTCTCCTGGATACTGCTGCCCATCGCGGTCAGCCTTATTCTGCTGCCGGATTTTGCGGGCTTCTACGGATCGATCAATGCGTTTGTGCTGCTGAAAGTGGCTCTGTTCGGAGCCATGTGGGGCGTGGGCAATGTGAGTTACGGACTGACAATGCGCCATCTGGGAATCTCCCTGGGCGTCGGCGTGGCCATTGGTGTCGTGCTGGTGGTGGGCACGGTGGTGCCTCCCATTCTGCACGGACAGGCCGCGGCATTGATCCAAAGCAAGAGCGGCCTGTTGACCATGCAGGGCCTGCTGCTGGCGGTAATCGGAGTGGCGGTCGTCTCCTATGCCGGCCATCAGAAGGAGATTCAACTGCGTGGCGAACTGAGGGAGTTCAACCTGAAGCTGGGGATTTTTCTGGCTGTCCTGTGCGGAGTCTTTTCCTCCGGCATGGCCTTCGCGATCGACGCAGCGGAGCCGATGAAGGCCGCGGCGCTCAGTGTGGGCGTGAATCCGCTCTATGCGGCGCTGCCGAGCTATGTATTTATCATGGGCGGCGGCGCGGTGGTCAATATGAGTTACTGTTTCATCCGCCTGGCGGCGCTGAAGAGGATTTCTCTCCGGGACGATCTCCGGCAGCCTCGGGGAACACTGATGAGAAACGGCTGTATGGCCGCAGCGGGCGGAATCATGTGGTATCTACAGTTCTTCTTTTACGCCTGGGGCCAGGCCAACATTCCGCAGCGGCTAGCGCACGTGAACTGGATGCTGCACATGAGCGGCTATGTTCTGTTCGCCGCTATTGTCGGTCTCGCACTGGGTGAGTGGGCCGGCATAAGTGGCAGGCCGATTCGTCTCCTTTGGGCGGGCATGATCATCATCATTGCAGCCGCCAACCTGGTGGGGCTGGGGATGGCGTCGTAGTCAGAGCGAGTCGGATTTTGGAACAAGAGATGCTGGAGCCGAGGCCCCGGCATCTCTGTTTGCGACCAAGTTCCTTAGTCGATTGCCTGCTCCACGCGCAGATCGCGAGAGGAAGCGCCGACGCTCACCGTGCGCTTGCCGGTTGCGGTTACCCACTTGCCATCCTTCGTGGACCAGTACTGCAACTGGCGCGGCTCGACATGGAGGGCGACGGTCTTTGCTTCACCGGCGGCGAGGTGGATGCGGTCGAAGGCAACGAGAGCCCGCACTGGGAATTGCACACCGGCGGGAATCTCGCCGGGCGCACCGAGGTAGACCTGCGGGACTTCGTCGCTGGCGACACTGCCTGAGTTCTTGATGTGGACTTTGACGTCGAGTCCGCCGTCGGAGGCTTTTTCGACCTTCAGGCCCGAGTAGGCGAAGGTGGTGTAGCTGAGGCCGTGGCCGAAGGCGAAGAGCGGATCGATTCTTTCCTTGTCAAACCAGCGGTAGCCGACGTTGACGCCTTCGCTGTAGGTGGTTTTGCCGTCCACGCCCTTGAGGGAGCGCTCGGGATGTTTGGGATCGGTGGCGGCATAGTCTTCCAAACGCCTGCCCCAGGTTACGGGCAGACGGCCAGCGGGGCTGGTCTTTCCTGCGAGAAGGTTTGCCGTGGACCAGCCGCCTTCATCTCCGGGCCACCACATTTCGAGGACGGCCTTTACCTTGTCTACCCAGGGCAGGGCGACGGGCTGGCTGGTGTTGAGGACGACGATGGTGTTGGGGTTGACCGCGGCCACCTCTTCGACGAGTTTGTTCTGGTCGCCGGGCAGGCCGAAGACCGGTGAGAGGCGGGTCCAGACAAAGACGACTGCGACCTTGGCTTTTTTCGCGGCGGCGATGGCGGCCTCGTGGTCGACCTTGCGCTGCTCCGGGGTGTACCAGTTAAGGCGCACCTGAACCGGGGCATTGGAGCTGTCGGGGCTGGTCTTGATTTCGATTTCGTGCGGGCCGGCAGTCAGTTCAACGGCGCGGCGCACGTTATCGAGACCGTCGGGGGTGGGAACGACATTGTCCTGGTTGGCCTGCAGGATGTCGCCATGCACGCCGCCCTGAAAGGCGCCGGTTCCGGCTAGCCCCTTGCCGTCGAGCCGGATATTGGCGTTGGTGCCCACGGCCTGGAGATAGAGCCAGTAAGTGCCCGCGTGGGGCGGGGTGAGCGAGCCCTTCCAGGTGACGACCGAGTTGGGGGCGAGGGCATTGGCGGCAGTGAAATTGAGCTGGGCGTCGGTTTGCGGATCGCCGCTGCCGGTGCGCAGGAGGCCGGGTTTGCCGTCGTGGCTGAGCGCACTCGCCGGGACAGGTGTGCCGGTCATGTCGTCATTCACGGCAAATTGGATGTTGGCATTGCCGGTAATCTTCTTGAGAGCCTCAAGGGGGCCGACCTGCCGCTGGGGCAGGCCGACGGAGCGCTCGCCGTTGATGCCGATGGAGTCCACCTGCGCGGCGGTGGGACCGATGAGGACCACGGAATCGAGGTCACCGGCCTTCAAGGGCAGCGCGACGCCTTCATTTTTCAGGAGAACGGCTGCTTCTTCGCCGGTCTTCTCGATGATTTTGGCGTTGGCCTCGATGGACTGTTCGGTCACGTCGTGCTTTGACTGGCCGTCGAGGTAACCGAAGTGGACGATTTCATAGAGAACGCGTCCGGCGGCGCGGGTGATGGCTGCTTCGGTCACGGTGCCGTCCTTGAGGGCGTCGGGCATCTTCTTTGGGTCGAGCTTCACGCCGAAGTCGCCGCCACCGCCGCCGCGCTGGGGGGCTGGCTCTTCGGGAATGTGACCGCCGAACATCGATTCGATCGGCTCCCCGCCCTGTAAGCTACGTGCGGGCGGCGGCGCCACAGTCTCCGAGTCAAAAAAGGAAGGGATCGAGAAACCCGCGTTCCGCGGCGGCGGACCGGGCATCTCCATGTCCAGGCCCGCGTTGATGAACTTGACGGCGTGGACCGCGCCCCAGTCGGAGGTGACGAAGCCTTTGAAGCCGATCTCGTCGCGTAGAATCTTGGTCAGCGTGGACTCGTTGCCGCAGGCAAACGTGCCGTTGACGCGGTTGTAGGAGCACATAATGGACGAGACGCCGGCCTTGACGGCTGCGTCGAACGGGGCTACGTAGACCTCGTGCAGCGCCTGGTCGTCGACGAAGATATTGCCGCTGTTGGAGTCGTAGGCCACATAGTGCTTGATCTGGGCCATGACGTGCTGCGACTGGATGCCCTTGACCTCGGCAACTCCCATCTGGGCAGTCAGGAACGGGTCTTCGCCGAAGGTGTTGTAGCCGCGGCCGAACTCGAGGTCGCGGTCGATGTTGACAAAGGGCTGGAGGGAGACGTCGATGCCCAGCGCGCGGTCTTCGCGGCCGATGACCAGGCCGTTTTGCTCGGCGGTCTTGACGCTGAAGGTGGCGGCCACGCCCATGGTGGCGGTTTCGCCCTGCGACGGATGGCGCGTGAGCACGCCGGGAGGCCCGTCGGCAAAGCGGAGGCCAGGAATCCCAAGCCGCGGAATGCCGCCCAGGTAGCCGGCCTGGCCCTGGTAGACCACCGGGTCCTCGTGCGTACCGTGGATCAACGTCAGCTTTTCTTCGAGCGTCATCTGGCTGAGCAACTTGTCAACGCGAGTGTCGCCTGTGACCACCGGCGCGGTTTGCGCCAGCACCATGGTTGCGCCCAGCAGGAGCGACGCCACCCCCATCACGGCCCATTTGGCCATACTCAAGCGAGTTTTTCTTTGCGAGGATTTCACTTTCGGCACTCCTACCGTATGTCTGGACGGATCAGGTTGAGTTCGGAACGCAGGCCTCTGACGGGTCTCTGGTTTATTGGCGGCGGCTTGGCATAGAGCGATTTAGCCCATGGCATTGCAACGGGAAGCAGTGTAGAACACGGAGCCCACTGTTGTATGCCGGCGGAAGCGGGCGCCGTTTCCGGCCCTGGGGGTTATGTTATTCTGGCCGCGTTGCCCCTTTCATTTCCTGGTCACCAGGGTTTTGCCTTTCGATACCAACCGCCTGGGAGGGCTATTGGCCAGCAATCGAGTTTGTGAATCTGGGTTCGCCCCGCAGCGGAGTGCGGGTTGGTTCGGCGTCCACCTTCGCCTCAACTGGCTTTCGATTCTGGCCGTGCTGTGTCTTCTTGAGCCGCAAGTGGCGCACTCCCAAGAGGCGGAGACACAGGTAGAGACGCACGCCCCGACGCAGATGAATACGCTGGAAGAGATGTCCACCCCGGCAAGGATGAACAGCCAGGCAGAGGCGCTGACCCCACCAGGGGCAGATGCCGTGGCAGGCTCGGTGTCGCGGGGAGGTATTTGGTTCAAGCGGTCGGTGGAGAGCGAAATCATTGTGGAGGGAATGGCTTCCTATGGCAATTACAAGATCTTTGCCTCCGGGTATGACGATAAGGTCTACACGGCGGGAGTGGAATACGACCGTCATTCCTGGGGTCGCTTTCTAGGCTCGCAGATGGACTACGTGGCGGAGTTTCTGCCGTTTGTTCTTCTGGACAAACCGCTCAAAACCGATCAATGGGGCAATCCAGTTCCCTTACCTCAGAAAAACATCCGGGAGTTTGTGCCTGGAGTGGGGATTACGCCGATCGGCTTTCGCTGGCAGTGGCGGAGCAGAAAGGCCGTCAAGCCCTTTCTGGAGGCCAAGGGCGGGGTTCTCGTCTTCACCAAGAAGGTGCCCGCGACGCAGGCGACCTATGTGAACTTCAGCCTGCAGTCGGCCACGGGCGTACAAGTGAAAATGAACGAACGATGGGGATTGCGGCTGGGGCTGTTCAGCGACTTTCATTTTTCGAACGCCTTCCTCGTGCCCAGCAACCCCGGCCTGGACGTAATGAACGCGAATTTGGGGTTGAGCTACCATTTTGGACAGTCGAGTCCGTAGAGGGCCACGGCAAGCGCAGCCCTGCTCAGGGAAGCGGCAGCACGGCGTCCAGCCCGGTGGCGATCAGGTCGGCGCGCAGGCGTTCGACGGTGGAGAACTCGATGGCCTGGAAGCTCAGCGCCCGCGCGGCCTCGATGTTGACCAGCTTGTCGTCAAGGAAGAGGGTTTCTTCGGGGCGATTGCCAAGCTCCTGGAGCACATGGCGATAGATGGCGGGGTCGGGCTTGGCGATGCGCACCTTATAGCTCCAGACCAGGACGTCGAAGCGGTGAATCCAGTCGAACTCGCGCTCGACGCTCTCCAGCACGGAGTCGCCCATGTTGGAGAGGATTGCGGTGAGAATGCCGCGCTGCTTGAGCCGAAGTTGCCAGGCCACCATGGTGGGGTTTTGGGTGGTCCACATGCGGGCGTCCCAGCGGTTCAGTTCATCGACCATTTTCCGAGTCTGCGGCAGTTTGGCATCGCGGAGGAACTTCTGCCAGAAGGTGATGCCGGTGAGCTTGCCTTCGTCGTAGGCATGGCGGTCGGCCCAGTAGAGGGGCTCAAAGCGGGCGAGGGGCAGGCCGGTGATGCGCAGCAGGTTGGCGTGGGCCTTGGGGTCCGGCGGACCGGTTAAAACCATTCCATAGTCGAAGACCACCGCGCGCAGAGCCAAAATTCCTCCTCGGCGGCGTCCGTGTATGGTTGATAGGACGCCTGCTCTTATTGTGCATGATCGGAATGCGGCCCATGCGATGAACGCGGAGAACGATTGACGGGATTGGGGTAATGCGCTTTTCTCGAAGGACGGACTGGAACACGGAGGAGAGCGAGTTGGCGCGGGCTCACCGGCTGCGCGTGGAGGCCGGACTGCCGATTGCCGACCTGACGGCTTCAAATCCTACCCGCTGCGGATTTGCATACGACCGCGACCTGCTGGCGGCGCTCAGCGACCCTCAAGCTCTCGATTACGATCCGCAGCCGAGGGGCAGCCTGCGCGGGCGGGAGGCGGTTTGCGCGTACTATGCGGAGCACGGGGCTGCGGTTCGGCCGGAGCAGATTGTGCTGACCACCAGCACCAGCGAGGCATACAGCTATCTTTTCCGGCTGCTTTGCGATCCGGGGAGCGAGATTCTGGTTGCGCACCCGGGCTATCCGCTATTCGACTTTCTGGCCGTGCTGGACGACGTGCGCTTGAAGGCGGCGCCGCTGGTCTATGACCAGGGCTGGCAGATCGATCCGGAGGGGTTTCGAAGAGCGATTACAGCCGAGACCAGGGCCATCGTGCTGGTGCATCCGAACAACCCGACCGGCCACTTCACCAAACCGTGGGAGGCGGAGGAACTGGCACGGATGTGCCGGGAGAGAGAGGTTTCGCTGATTGTGGACGAGGTCTTTCTTGACTATGGATTTTCACGTGGAACAGTGGGAGGGGGCTGGAGCTTTGCGTTGGGGCTGGAAGGGGTTCAGGTGTTTGTGGTCAGCGGACTGAGCAAGATTGCCGGTCTGCCACAGATGAAAGCGGCCTGGATGGTGGCTACCGGTCTGGGAAGTGCGTCGGCACTGGATCGGCTGGAGGTGATTGCGGACACGTTTCTCTCGATGAATGCGCCGGTCGAGTGCGCGTTGCCAAAGTGGCTGGAGGGACGGGGGGCAATCGAGGAGCAGATCCGGGCGCGTTTGGTGGCAAACCTGGCCGAACTGGACCGGCAACTGGAGCGGTTGCCGATGGTTCGCAGGTTGGAGGTGGAAGGCGGCTGGTACGCGGTGCTTCGGATTCCGGCGCTGAGGCCCGACGAGCAGACCGCGCTGGCTCTGCTGGAGCGTGGAGTCTTGGTCCATCCGGGATACTTTTTCGGAATGGCTGAGAGTGGATGGCTGGTGGTAAGCCTGCTGGGGCCGGAGGGGGAATTCAGTACCGGAGTAACCGGGCTGGTTGACTACTTTCGAACGCATCAAGGTGGTAATAGTACTAGGTTTTAGCTAAAAGTTATTGTTGAATAAATATGTTGTATATCATTGAAACGTAAGCATAACCATGCTGCTAAATTATGCAATTTACATTGTACGCAGGAAGGGGTTGCTTTTACGCTCGGCGCCGATGGAGGTGACGGGTCCGTGACCAGGGAGTACTTTGGTTTCGTCCGGGAGGGCCAGCAGGCGGGACTCGATGGAGTCGATGATCTGATCGAAGTTTCCGCCGGGGAGGTCGGTTCGGCCGATGCTGCCGGCGAATAGGGTGTCGCCAGCCACGAGAAGCTTGAGGGGGGCGAAGTGGAGACAGACTGAGCCCTGGGTGTGGCCGGGAGTGTGAAGTACCTGGGCTGGATAGCTGTCGAGGCCCACCAATTTGCCTTCGGCCAGGCTTTCGTCGGGCGGGGCGGATTCAGGCGTCGCGACGCCGAGCCATGCAGCCTGCGATTCCATCATTTTGAGCAGCGGCAGGTCGTTTTCGTTCAGCAGGATGGGCGCGCCGGTGAGCCGCTTGAGGCGGAGCGCGCCGCCCACGTGGTCGATGTGGGCGTGGGTGATAAGAATCTGCTTGAGCTTGAGGCCGAGTTGGGTGAGACGGCGGTGAATGCGGCCGACTTCGTCTCCGGGGTCGATGACAATGGCCTCGCCGGCCGGTTCATCGCCCAGGATGGTGCAGTTGCATTGCAGCGGGCCGACGGGGAAGGTCTCGATGATCATGAGCTATATTTTACAGGCTGCGGGAAAGCCCCGGGTTCTTGCGCTTGCCGGATGGCGCGGCCCGGAACCGGGGCTCCCTTCAGGGTCGTGGCGCCGCGCCCTTCCAAAGCAATACATATTTCCGCATCTTGTTTACGCGACGGTGGGTTTGCGGAACGTGAGAGCGTACCAGTCGCCGTCCCTCAACTGTTCGAGATGGATTTCCTGCATCTCGGGCGGCAGCAGATCGATGGGCGCGCTGACCGGCTCCTTCCGGTTCTTGAAATAGCCGCCGAGCCCTTTCTCATACACGTCCTTCACGTGTTTTTCGGTTTCGTCGGCGATGAGCAGAAGGCTTCCCGGCTTGGCGACGCGAATCATCGCCCGAATCGCCTTTGCGCGGTCGTTGAAGAAGTTGATGCCTCCGACGTGAAAGACCACGTCGAAACTGGAATCGGCGAAAGGCAGGCTCTCGGCATTGCCCAAGTAGAGGTCGGCGTCCAGTTGCCAGCGGCGCAGATTGGTCCGGCAGTTGGCCAGCATCTCCGGAGACAGATCGAGGCCGGAGAGTCTCACGCCATGAGGAAGATATTTGAAGTTCAGTCCGGTGCCCACCGAGGTCTCCAGTACGGAGTCGCCGGGCTTGACTTCGAGCAGGCGCATGTAGCTGCGGAAGTAAGCGTCCCGATCGAAGCCCTTGAGCGCACAGAATACGCGCTGGATGTCGTCGTAAAAGCCGCCGATGGTCTGATAGAGGTGGTTGTACTTGCCATTGTCGCCGGTGAGGTCTTCGGGCTTGAGAAAGGCTGGAATTCCATTGCGAACTGGGAACCGCTCGCCGGAGCTGCTGACCAAGACTTCCCGGCCGTGCTCGCTGGCCAAATGCAAAGGGTTGCCGGAGAAGGGGCTTCGCAAAATGGCAACGGCATGCGGCTGTTCGGCCCAACATTTCTTCTTTAACGGGATGAGCAGCGACCAGACGCTCAGAACAAGAACTCCGCCAAGGCATGTCCAGGCGAAGGTAGCGCCGATGGGCAAGAACGTGGGAAGGGCGGCTCCGCCGAACTGGCGGAAGAGTCCAAACCCGGCAGCAAGGGTGAAAACCGTGGCAAAGATGGCCGCGCCCAAGCCGATTTTGGAGGCGCGGAATTCGTGGTTCCACATCCACAGGACCGTGGCCGCGAACCAGTTGATAAGAAAGACCATCGCACCGATCCCGAAAACCGCCCCGATGTGGATCAAAGGCGCATTGGCCCTCTGACTTTGCGCTATATCATTGATGTTGAAGACGTTGCCCGGCAGCCAGAGGAGGACCCATGCTCGCATCGCAACAGCCGCCATGGGTAATGGAAGTGTGGACAGCAATCCAGGCAGACGCGGGCTGATGAGGCGGTGGAAGGTGAAAGGTAGAACGGTGAGTACCGCAAGGAGTAGCATCCAGCCCAGATAATGCAGCGCCGGTTCGGGTCCGGCGAGTGGAAATTTGCGCCAGCCGAAGATCAGGCTGGGAATGAAGGAGAAAGCCACGATCCAGAGAAACCCGCGCAAGGGCCGTTGCGTGCCTACGAACCAGACGCCCAGGATTGCGCCGGTCCACGCGCCCACGAGTGGGAAGAAAAGGCCGAGAATGAACAGGCCGGCGACGGCCCAAGCCAGGAATTGCGACCAGCGGCTGGAACGGACGTTTGCAGACATTTTGCTGTTCTCCTTTGCGTACGCGCGCAGTGATTGTGCGTGCAGGTTGCGGACCTGCCGGGCAGGTTCAAAGCTTGTTGGCGGCGAGGTTGTTGTCCGGTGGCTGCGGGGTTGAGGCAGGGGCCGATTCCTCGGCGGAAGAAAGCATGGCCAGCGCGGACTCGCTCCAGTCGAGCGCGGCGCGGGTCAGCGCGATTCCCAGGCTGAGCGTGAGCATCCAGTACGGCAGATGGGGGCTTTGCGCTGGTTGGGAGTTGGCGAAGGATTCGAGCTCCAACATGGTGGCGAGCATGCGGCGGTTTCTTTCCTGAAGCTCGCGAACGTGGCCGATGGATACGCCGGGCGCGGCCTCGCGGCCAAAGAACAGCTTGAGCAGGAATTCATTGCGGGGTGGATCGTTCTG